>JAGDCK010000238.1 GCA_017958585.1 Lachnospiraceae bacterium | reverse complement strand
AGCGCTCCGCTATGGATGCGCACTCGCGCGATTGGTATCATGTTGACTGTCGTCAACCGCGCTCGGCGCGAGCATGTCGCAAGCGACATGCTTTCTTGTCTAAATTTTCCCCCGAATAATGCAAAAATTGACCTCAAATAGAGAATGCACCTTTTTTCATATGTTCATATTCATTTTTTGATTAGTTCTTATGGATTTTGGAAGGAGCTTTGTAGTATAATCTAAAAAAATCTATTTTGCTGTTTCCTTCTATTAATATGTAGGAAAATGCAACGGAAAGGAATGGTAATCAATATGTTAAAAAAGATTTCAACTGATAAAGCTCCCGCAGCTATCGGACCTTATTCTCAGGGAATTGTGGCAGGAGGTTTTCTCTTTGCTTCAGGTCAGATCCCCATTAATCCCGCAACAGGAAATGTGGAAGGAAATACTATCGAGGAGCAGGCAGAGCTTGTGATGAAAAACATCGGAGAACTCTTAAAGGCTGCAGGCACTGATTACACTAAGGTTGTTAAGACCGGCTGCTTCCTTGATTCCATGGATGATTTTGCTGCTTTCAATGCTGTATATGCTAAATATTTTACGGAGAATCCCGCAAGAAGCTGCGTTGCGGTAAAAACACTTCCAAAGAATGTACTTTGCGAAGTCGAAGTTATCGCAGAAGTTTAAGAGCCTTTATATATTGCAAAGTTCGCAATTTGAAGGAATAAATTGATCGGGAGAGTGGAATTGGAAAAGTCTAAGGACAATATCATACTTATAGGTATGCCCGGAGCCGGAAAGAGTACTGTTGGTGTAGTTCTTGCCAAAAAGCTTGGATACAGGTTCGTTGATTCGGATCTGGTGATACAGGACAGATATCAAAAACTTCTTCATGAGCTTATCGAGGAGAATGGGATAGATGGATTTTTAAATATGGAAAACGAAGTCAATTCTTCTCTGGATCTTCATAAGGCTGTTATCGCCACGGGCGGAAGCGCAGTATATGGAACCAAAGCCATGGAGCACTTTAAAGAGATTGGAACTGTGGTATATCTGGAACTGCCTTTTGAGGAGGTAGAGGATAGACTCGGTGATCTGACTGCCAGGGGTGTGACTCTGCGTCCCGGGCAGACATTGAAGGAATTATATGAGGAAAGAGTTCCTTTATATGAAAAATTTTCAGATAAAACCGTGAAATGTTTAGACAAAACCTTGCGTGAAGTGGTAGAAAATGTTATAAGTATATTATAGGTTTTTACGTTTATTTGTAGTGATTTTTTTATGATGACGGAGGGCTATATATGGATATCGACCAGAGACATTTATACGAAAAGACCAGATTTAATTTTGTATTCAGATTTGCAACTCTTATAGTATTTATTATTTTATCTGCCATTTATATTAACGGTTCAGTCATCGGAGTGGTCCGAACAGTATATCTGGTGTTGGTAGCCATATTTGTTCTGTTTTGTATTTTAACAAAGCGTTATGGCGTCCTGTACCAAAAGATATGTCTGTATACACTTGCAGTAGGATATGCGCTGTTATATCTCACAGCAAGACAGCCTTATCTGATTATTATTATGTTCCCTTTGGTAATGATCGTTATCCTCGACAGGGACAGAAAGGCTACAAACCTTGCGGGAGTGGCTAATATTTCTATCAGTTTGATCTTTTATTTTAACAGATTGATCTCGGGAAATATGGAAGACAGTCTTGTTGAAACAGTATTTCTGGTTTATTCGATATTTATTGCCATCGCAGGTGTAACGCTCACCAACTTTATGGAGAGACAGGAAGAGGAAACCGTTACCCACTTAAAGAGCCAGGCTGATGCCCAGGCACAGATTGCAGAGAGCGTTGTCAGTGAGTCGGGAGTTATCCTGCAAAAGATCGATGATGCAAACGATATCATAAAGAATCTTGGCAACAGCATCGAACACAGTGATAAGACGGCTTCAGAAATATCAAATGCTATGCATTCAACAGCGGAAGCCATCAATAACCAGACCGAGATGACCGCAAAGATCCAGGATTCACTCTTACAGAGCGGAGAAGAAGCTTCTGCAATGAAGGACTCCTCCCTTGAGACATCAAAGGTTATCGAAGAGGGCGTGGCGCTTCTTACCGAATTAAAGGAAAAATCAGAGGAAACCGCAAAGATCAACGAGCTGACAAAGGATGCCACAAAGCAGCTTAGCAACCGCATCGTGGAGGTTGAGGAGATCACAGGTTCCATCATGAACATTTCAAGTCAGACCAATCTCCTTGCACTCAATGCTTCCATTGAGGCGGCAAGAGCCGGTGAGGCGGGACGTGGTTTTGCGGTAGTTGCTGAGGAGATCAGAAAACTCTCCGAGGAGACAAAGGCCTCCACTGAAAAGATTAGCGATATCATCAAGAAGCTTTCCGATGATATGAATATTGCAAATGACAATATGAACAGATCTTCCGACAGTATTGAAGAGCAGAATGCAATGATCGGAGATACCAGCGAGAAGTTTGAGACTGTTCGTAGTAATGTAGTGGAACTTATGAAGTCCATTGTAAATATTTCCAATACTGTAAGCGAAGTAGTTGAAGCAAACGGTACTATCATGGATTCCATCACTAACCTGTCGGCTACCACTGAGGAAGTCAGTGCATCAACCGAGAATCTTGCAGAACTTAGCAACAAGAATGTGGAAAACATGGAAACCATGAATTCTTACCTGGCAAATATCAATGAATCCGCTACAAAGCTTAAGGAGTCATTGAACTGATAAGCTTACGCTATGGAAAACAGAATAATTAATGATCTGCAATGTCGAAAAATCCTAATAGAACTGTGAAAGTATCGGCCTAAAGTATCAGGAGATAATAGACGCGAGCTGGCCTTATGGCTACTCGCGTTTATCTGTTATGGCAACGAGCCGAGCGGCTGCCGTGCATGCTCGGACAAACATATAAAGGTTGCCGTGCATGCTCGGACAAACATATAAAGTCTGCCGAGCTTGCGCAGGCGGACATATAATGGCTGCCGAGCTTGCACAGGCGGATATATAATGGCTGCCGAGCTTGCACAGGCGGACATATAAAGTCTGCCGAGCTTGCACAGGCGGACATTTGGCGACTGCTAATCACGTATGAAATTCATGAAGCGTGTTTCATACGTGTCAGTGGGGCAAATATTTACTATGTAAATCCATAAGCAAATAGGACAATAAGCTCATAGCTAAGAACCTCAGAGGAGAGAAGATATGATCTATACCGTAACGTTTAATCCGTCACTTGACTATATAGTGAGCGTAAACCATTTCAAACTCGGAGTGGTCAACCGGACCGTAAAAGAGATAATCTTTCCCGGGGGTAAGGGTGTCAATGTCTCAATGGTATTAAACAACATGGGACTTGAAAATACAGCCCTGGGATTCAGAGCGGGTTTTACGGGAGAGGCTTTGGATTCTTTGATGAAAAAAAAGGGAATAAATTCCGATTTCATTGAAGTAAAGGAAGGACTTACCAGGATCAATGTAAAACTAAGAAGTGACGAGGAGTCGGAGATAAACGGACAGGGTCCGAAGATCCTGAAGGAGGATATAGACAAATTATTTGAGAGATTAGACCGGTTAAAAGACGGTGACATACTGGTTTTGGCCGGAAGTATTCCCGATGTAATGCCTGAGTCCATGTACATGGATATCATGAAGTATCTGGAACATAAGGATTTAAAGATAATCGTAGATGCCACAAAGGATCTTTTGGTGAATGTATTAAAATACCACCCCTTTCTCATAAAGCCAAACAATCACGAGCTTGGTGAGATCTTCGGTGTGGAGATAAAAGACAAAAAGGACGTTATCACCTATGCAAAAAAAATGCAGGAGATGGGAGCCTTAAACGTGCTTGTATCCATGGCAGGAGACGGCGGAGTGCTGGTGGCAGAGGACGGAAGCGTATATGAGAGCGAGGCCCCAAAGGGAAAGGTGGTAAATTCCGTTGGAGCGGGAGACTCCATGGTGGCCGGATTCATCACCGGATATTTAAAATACAAAGATTACGAAAAAGCCTTCAAGATGGGACTTTGCACAGGCAGTGCATCGGCTTTTTCCGAAGAACTTGCAACTTTGGCGGAAGTGACCGCTTTGTTGAATACAATAGGAGGGTTATGAGATGAGAATCAGAGATTTACTGGCAACAGAAAGTATTGATTTGAATGGTATCGCCTCTGACAAAAAAGCCGCTCTGGACAAAATGGTTGATCTGATGGCAAAAAGCGGGAAGATCGACGATGTTGAAAAATACAGAGCAGGTGTTTATGCAAGGGAAGAGGAAAGTACCACCGGAATCGGCGACGGCATTGCGATCCCGCATTGTAAATCCGATGCGGTAAAAGCACCGGGGCTTGCAGCCATGGTCCTGCCGGATGGAGTGGACTTTGAGTCTTTGGACGGGGCGGATGTCAATCTGATCTTTTTGATCGCCGCACCGAATTCCGCGGACAATGTGCATCTTGATGTGCTTAGTAAACTGTCTGTCCTGTTGATGGACGAAAAATTTACTACGGACCTGAGAAAAGCGCGCAGCGTGGAAGAATTCCTTGATGTAATTGACAAGGCCGAGACTATTAAGGATGCGGAGGAAGGAAAGGCTGAGATCGGAGAGGACGGTCTGATCCTTGCAGTTACAGGGTGCCCCACCGGAATCGCTCATACCTATATGGCAGCTGAAGCTTTGGAGAAAAAAGCAAAGGAGATGGGCCTTAGGATAAAGGTTGAGACCAGAGGATCGGGAGGTGCAAAGAACGTGCTGACAGCTGGCGAGATCTCCGCCTGCGTGGGAATAATCGTTGCAAGCGATACCCAGGTTCCCATGGATAGATTTGCCGGTAAGCCCGTGATCCAGACAAAGGTGGCTGACGGCATTAATAAGCCTGAGGTCCTAATAAATGAGATAGTAAGCGGAAATGCTCCCGTATTTAAAGCGGGAGAGGCGAAGGCTGCAAGTGAAGCAAAGGAAGAGGCAAAAGAAAGCGTCGGTCACAAGATCTACAAGCACCTGATGAACGGTGTATCCCACATGCTTCCCTTTGTTGTGGGCGGAGGAATCCTGATCGCCATAGCATTTTTGATCGACGGTTTTGCGGTTGATTTAAATGCTTTATCGGTGGAGGAGAGATCAAACTTCGGATCCATCACCCAGGCTGCGGCATTGTTTAAAAATATAGGCGGATTAAGCTTTGGATTTATGCTTCCGATACTGGCCGGATTTATCGCCATGAGTATCGCCGACAGACCCGGTCTTGCGGTGGGATTTGTAGGTGGAGCGGTTGCCGCAAACGGTACCAGTGGTTTCCTGGGCGCGTTGGTGGCAGGATTTTTGGCAGGATACCTTGTTTTACTCTTAAAGAAGATATTTGACAAACTTCCAAGCGCCATCGACGGAATCAAGACGATCCTGTTTATTCCCGTATTTGGCATCCTGATCGAAGGAATCCTGATGATCTACTGCATAGAGCCGCCAATCGGTGCACTCAATACTGCCATCAACAACGGATTAAACGGTCTTACCGGTGCCAGTGTCGTAATCCTTGGAATACTTCTTGCGGGAATGATGTCTGTGGATATGGGCGGTCCCATAAATAAGGCAGCTTACGCTTTTGGTATCGCAGCAATTGCAGCAGGAAACTATAATATCATGGCAGCGGTAATGATAGGAGGTATGGTTCCTCCCATCGCCATTGCCCTTGCAACATTGTTTTTCAAAAATAAATTCACTGAGGAGGAGAGAAAGGCAGGTCCCACAAACTTTATCATGGGATTATCCTTTATCACCGAGGGCGCGATCCCGTTTGCGGCAGCTGATCCTCTTCATGTGATCCCTGCATGCGTGATCGGTGCAGCAGTTGCAGGCGGCCTGTCAATGGCATTTAACTGTACTCTGATGGCACCCCACGGTGGAATATTCGTGGTGCCCACCATTGGAAATCCTTTGCTGTATCTGTTGGCACTTGCCATCGGTTCCCTGGTCGGATGCTTTATGCTCGGAGTCTTAAAGAAAAAAGTAAATTGATATTTTTTTTATTTAAATGTAACCGTAAATACTATTTTTTAAGAAAGAAAGAGGAAAAGATTATGACAGAGTTTAACTATACCATCAAGGACCCCGCAGGAATCCATGCACGCCCCGCAGGACTTTTCGTAAAGGAAGCAGCGGCATTTGACGGAACCGTAACCATCGGAAAGAACGGCAAGGATGTTGATGCAAAGAGAATCCTTGGAGTGATGAGCCTTGGAGTAAAGAGCGGCGAGCAGATCACCGTAAAGGTAGACGGAGCCGGAGAAAAGGAAGTTGCGGACAAATTAAAAGCATTTCTTGAGGCAAACCTTTAAAAAGAAAAAGGAGCAAGTTGATGATCGTAACCGGAAAAAGCGTATTTGGCGGCATTGCCATAGGAAAATTACATGTGCTTGCAAAGGCGGATGAAAAAGTAAAACGTTTGTCCATAAGCGACGCGGAAGCCGAAAAAAAGCGTTTCAATGACGCCAGAGAAAAGAGTAAAGACCAGTTAAAGGTTCTTTTCGAGAAGGCACTTAAGGAAGTGGGAGAGGATAACGCCCAAATCTTTGAAGTGCATCAGCTGATGCTTGATGATTTAGACTACGTGGAATCCGTGGAAAATATGATCACCGAAGAGGCAGTAAATGCCGAATATGCCGTGGCTGTTACAGGAGATAATTTCGCGGAGATCTTTGCCTCCATGGATGATGATTACATGAAAGCAAGGAGTGCGGACGTAAAGGACATCAGTAACAGGGTCATAAGCATTTTGTCGGGAAACGGCGAAGGCGAATTTACGGAGGATGAGCCGGTGATCCTGATGGCGGACGACCTGGCTCCCAGCGAGACCGTGCAGCTTGAAAGATCCCTTATCCTGTCCTTTGTGACGAGATTCGGGTCATCAAATTCTCACACGGCGATCCTTGCAAGGACCATGAATATCCCATCCCTTATAGGCGTGGACTTTCCCGAGGACTGTAACGGGAAGATGGGCATCGTGGACGGATACGAGGGGAAACTCATCATTGATCCTGACGAGGAAACACTGGATGACTACGTCAAAAAGAAAAAGGCCGACGATGAAAAGGCTGCCCTCTTGCAGGAACTTAAAGGTCTTGACAATGTGACAAAAGACGGCAGGCGGATAAATCTCTATGCCAATATCGGCAATGTGGGCGATGTGGCAAATGTTCTTAAAAATGACGCCGGAGGACTCGGGCTTTTCAGAAGCGAGTTTCTGTATCTGGAGTCTGACGATTATCCGACGGAGGAAGAGCAGTTTAGGGCCTACAAAAAAGT
>JAGDCK010000237.1 GCA_017958585.1 Lachnospiraceae bacterium | reverse complement strand
TTGAAATGAGTAAGCGCAGATTTTTTGGCGGTAAGGGGATATCCGAGATTCCACAGGGAATAATGACGGGTAAACTCAGCGGGATTCCCGGGGAGGCCGAAGAGTTTTGCAGTGCATTTGGTTTTGACTTTATACTTGAAGCCGGACAGAAGGTGACTGTCTGCCTTGAAGCCGGAGCTGCACTTTCAAGAGATGAGATCACCCAAAAAAGTGAGTATTTTTCCCTTGAGTATGTGGAGAAAACCGAGGCTCTTACAAGGGATAAATGGGATGAAAAACTGGATGGTTTTTATATTCGGACTCCGGATCCAAATCTTAATGCCTTTGGAAATTACTGGCTGAAAAAACAGATCATTCAGCTGACAGAGCAAAATCGTGGCGGAACTTATTGCCCTGTTCGTAACAGGTTACAGGATGCCTTGGGATATGCCATATTGTGGCCCCAAAAGGCAAAGAAATATATTTTTGATGTGGTAAAGCTTCAGAGGAAAGACGGCTTTATACAGCAGTGGCATGATACCTCCGGAGCACCACCGAGAGGCTTATGTTTCCTGAAGCACACCGACGGACCGGTTTGGCTTGTCATATGTGCGGAAGCACTTGTCAGATACAGCGGTGATCCGGATCTTTTGCACGAAATGATTCCATATGCGGATGGCGGTGAAGGAAGTCTGCTTGAGCATATGACAATTGCTTTAAAGTATCTTGCCGGACAGGTGGGAGAACGAGGCATGTGTCTAATGGGAGACGGAGACTGGAATGATCCCATAAACGGTGCGGGAAGGCTTGGAAAAGGCGAGTCGGTATGGCTTTCGGAGGCATTTATATACGCTGTGGACAGGCTGGTGCCTTACCTTGGCAAATATGATCCTGTGAGCGAATTTGAGCTTACGCAGGCAGCTGAGCAAATAAAAGATGCGATAAATACAAATGCATGGTGTGGCGACAGATATGCGGTTGCCGTCCATGACGATGGAACTTTGATGGGAGACAAAAACGACCGACTGTTCTTGAACACACAATCCTGGGCGATCCTGTCAAAAGTTGCAGATAAAGAGAAAACAGAGATCATAATGCAATCAGTCAAAGATCAATTGGATACCCCCTTCGGTCCCTTGCTTTTGTACCCTCCCTTTAAAGCATGGGACGAGCGTTGGGGACGATTGAGCGTTAAACAGGCCGGCGCAACTGAAAACGGTTCTGTTTATTGCCATGCATCAATGTTTTATGCATTTGCGCAAGGAGAACTTGCAGACGGGGATGGCATGTTTGAGACAATCCAAAAGACATTGCCCACTAATCCCTGGAACCCTCCCGAAAAAAATCTGCAGGTTCCGATATATTTGGCAAATTAGTATTATGGACTTAGGGAATCGGCTAATTTCGGGCGAAGCAGCGGATATTACGGAACAGGTACCGTGGCCTGGATGCTGGTTCTCATCATAGAAGAATTACTTGGATTAAAAGAAAGCGTAGACGGACTTAAAGTTTCTCCTTGTCTGCCGAAAGGATGGAATCATGTTACCTGCAGTAAAAAATACGGCGGTAAAACATATGATATCGAAATTTCAAGGCAGTCGGGAGAAAAAGACTTAGAAGTACGGGTTACGATAAAATAAAAAGAGAGGTATGTAAAAATGAGTAAACCAAAGAAGTATATGTCGGACATCCATTTGGAGGATTACACCGAGCAGTACGAGGACAGACAGGCAACCGCCGAAGATATGATCTTTGACGGCGGCAGAAAGAGAGAACTTTTAAGCGGCCAGTGGCATTATGCTGTGGATCAGTATGACACCTGCGTGCGCCAGAAGTGGTTTCTTGAAAGATATGTTGATGACAAAGGATTTACGGTTCCCGTGGACTATTCCTTTGATGAGTGGCCCATTATGGAGCTTCCCGCAAACTGGAATACAGTGAGCCCTGAATATCTGATCTATGACGGCAGCATGGTATTTACCAGAAAGTTTTCATGCGGATTTGACGAAGACGAGGAAGTTTTCTTGAAAATAGGTGCAGCAAACTACCTTTGCAGAGTATTTTTAAACGGAAAATATATCGGAATGCACAGAGGAGGTTCCACACCTGCCTATTTTAAGATCACGGATGCCTTAAATACCGGAACTGTCAGCAGTAACCGTATCCTGATCCAGGCGGACAGCACCAGAAGACCGGAGCAGGTTCCCACAGAGAACACTGACTGGTTCAACTACGGAGGCGTATATCGCGATATAGAGTTGATCCATGTGCCAAAGGTTCATATAAAAGGCTTCAAACTTTACCTTGTTCCCGACGGTTCCTTTAACAAAATAGCTGCGGAGATAAAGCTCTCCGAAAAGATAAATGCTACGGCGACTGTCAGGATAAAAGAGCTTGGAATAGAGAAAGAAGTAAAGATCGAAGACGGATATGGAAAAGTCGTTTCCTCCGCCTCACCCGTTCTCTGGACTCCCGAAAATCCCAGACTCTATGACGCTGAAGTCGTGTGCCTTAATGACAAAGTCAGTGACAGGGTTGGTTTTAGAGAGATTAAGGTTAACGGAAGAGAGATACTCTTAAACGGAAAGTCAATCTTTTTAAGAGGAATCAGCTGTCACGAGGACAGTGTGAAAAACGGAAAGGGCCTGACCGACGAAGAGAGGATCGAGAATATAAAGCTTGCAAAAGAGCTAGGCTGCAATTTCATGCGTATAGCCCATTATCCTCATCACGAGAATATGGCTAAACTTGCTGACGAACTGGGCATCCTGTTGTGGGAGGAGATCCCGGTATATTGGGCCATCAGATTTGAGAGAGAAAAGACATATTTTGATGCCGAAAATCAGTTAAAGGAGCTCATCAGAAGAGACTTTAACAGAGCAAGCGTTATTATCTGGTCTGTGGGAAATGAAAATGCGGATACGGATGAGAGACTTGCATTTATGAGCAGACTTGCGGAATGCGCTCATGCGGAGGATGTGACGAGACTTGTGTCTGCGGCATGTCTTGTGGACGGAGAACTGAACAAGATAGCGGACCGCCTTGCAGACTATCTGGATGTGATAGGTATAAACGAATACTGCGGATGGTATACACCGGACTTTAGTAAGCTCCCTGAACTTATGGAAAACAGCGATCCTGATAAGCCGGTCATCATCACGGAATTCGGTGCGGATGCCATGAAGGGTCATCACGGCAGTATCTACGACAAGGGAACGGAAGAGTGTCAGGCCTATGTATATGAAAAACAGATAGAGACCCTTTCAAAGATCGATTATATAAAGGGAATGACACCATGGATCCTGTATGATTTCAGATGCCCCAGAAGAACCTCCGTTATCCAGGGTTATTACAACAGAAAAGGTCTTTTATCGGAGGATAAGACCTACAGAAAACCTGCGTTTTACGTACTTCAGAGGTTTTATCACAAGCTTATGGAATTATCATAATGGCATCGGTTAAAAAATGCTCCGGTCCAAATATAAGGCAATTTTTGCTTATAAATGGACCGGAGGCAGTTTTGAATGGAAAAACATTCGAAAATTCTGCTGAGATGTGCAATAAAAAAACGGCGAAAGATTATTCGCCGTTTTTTAAATTGGAAATATCGGGAGAAACTGTCATGGAGAAGTTTGTGTAGTAAACTACAAACCCGGGTTTTGCTCCGGCAG
Organism: Lachnospiraceae bacterium; assembly: GCA_017958585.1. Taxonomy (GTDB): domain Bacteria; phylum Bacillota; class Clostridia; order Lachnospirales; family Lachnospiraceae; genus RGIG10340. Next base: position 128 of record JAGDCK010000237.1, on the reverse strand, counting down.
GTTTCTTTACATGTTTTTTTTGTATATAGTCAATTTCAACTTTATCCTGCTCGCGGCCCTTTGAATAATACGCTGCCAGGGCAGCGGCTTCCTCAAAGGCTCTGTCGGGAAGTTCCGTCTCCCCGTTT
>JAGDCK010000027.1 GCA_017958585.1 Lachnospiraceae bacterium | reverse complement strand
CCCATGATGGCAACGGTTTCGCCGGGATTTACGGTAAAGTCGATGTCATACAGTACTGGGAGATCACCGTCATCGTATTTAAACGATACGTTCTTAAACTCGATGGCGCCTTTAAATCTTTCTGGGTGAGAGACGGCTCCCTCCTCATCCTTTATCTTGGGCTCTGAATAATAGATCTCCATTACCTTTTTGGATGCGGCGGAGAAACGCTGGAATTCGTTCATTATATTTCCCATCATTCGCATGGGGTTTGCAATGGCCCAGATAAGACCGGTAAAAGCCACATATTCACCCATGGTAAAATATGGCGTCATGAGGAAAAGTCCGCCGATAAGGAGCATCACAACGGGCATGAGATCCGCGATGGTCTCCACGTAAGGGTAGAATTTAAGCCAAACTCTTGCGGTATTTTTGTTGGTGTCCCTGTAGTCGCAGTTTGATCTGTCGAATTTCTCCATCTCGAAGTCTTCTCTTGCAAATGCCTTTACCACACGGTTTCCGGAGATGTTTTCCTGGGCGAAAGTATTCATCTGCGCCAGTTTCTCACGAAGAAGGGCATGCATGGGAGCAACCTGATTTCTGAACATATAGATGATGACAAATACAAAGGGTGAGATCGCAAGGAGGCACAGCGCCATCTTCCAGTTGATATAGAGGAAGAAAAAGGCGGCAGCCGCAAAAAGCGAGAAGGACTCGATGACGATCCTTACAACCCATGCCACCATGTGGCGCACCGCGTCAAGGTCTCCGGTCACTCTGGTCATCAGATCTCCGGTCCTGTAGGTGGAGTAAAAAGTCATATCCTGACGCTGGATCTTGTCATAGAGGAAGTTACGGACCTTGTATAACACGTGCTGGGATGTATTTTCAAATATCATGCAGTCGATATATACGATGATGGCGCGAAGCACAGTAAGCCCTACCATGGCGATTAAAAGTTTATAGAATAAATCGCTCTTTGTGCGAAGATTCTCTGCAGCATTTTCGCCTGCAAGGAACGTATCGATAAGCTTACTTGAAAAATATGGCACTGTCAGCTGCATCACATTGTAGACTATGGTCAAAAACATGCCGAATATGTATATTGCGCGCATGCCTTTCATGTTTTGCCAAAGCCATTGTATTTTTGTTAATGGAAATTCCTGTGATTTTTTGCTCATAATATAATCCTTTAAAAATATTATTAAAATCTTTAGTAGATTATCAGTTATCCATGATTTATAATATAATGCGATTATACAAAAATTGAACAAATCTATTCTCATCCTGCCATCTGAGTATCAGAAGTGCATTTTTGAGGGGCAGAGCGAGAAAACTAACGGAGAACATATAATGAGAGATCTGTACGAATACAGTGATATTTTGAAAAGTCCCATTGAAGCATTTTACATGGACTCAGAGACCTGGGAAGGAAAGGTCGAGAGCCATTGGCATTATTTTGTGGAATTTATTTACATGGAATCAGGAGCGGCATATATTACCTGCAATGATCATATCTATCATGTGCAGGAGGGAGAGATGATATTTTTGCCTCCCCAGGCGGTGCATTCCATCTATTCCGACGAAAAAGATTCCCACAGATATGTCTGCGTGAAGTTTAACAGTAACCGTGTCCGCCTGGCAGGAACTTATCTCCCCGGATTAAATGACGTGTTCCACCAGATTCAGAATCACCCCGATCAGCCGGTGATCTTTTCGGGTAATGACCTTGACGGATATGACTTGAAAAACCTCTTTACCGTTGTGGAGCGTGAGGTCAGAGAGCGCAGGTATGGGTATGATGCCTATGTATATTCCAGGTTTGCGGAACTCTTTTCGCTCCTTTTAAGGAAATGGTATTACATGGGACTCTCCTTTGAGAATAAGAATATCACGGAGGATGAGGAACTTTCAATCCAAAATATACTGGTTTATATCGACAGGCATTCGTCGGAGAATATAAATGTGGCCAATCTTGCGAACATGTGTAACATGAGTTATTCTTATTTTGCGAAACTTTTCTGCAAGCATTACGGCAGAAGCTGCAAGCAGTACATTGAATTTATCAGGTTAAACAAGGTGGAAAGCTACCTCCTCTACACTGATTATGACTTAAATTATATTGCGGCGGAGACTGGATTTGCGGATTGCAGCCACCTGATCAGATCTTTTCACAAAAGATACAATATCACGCCAAAGCAGTTCAGACTCCTCCACGTGACCGGATTTAATCAAAGTAATCAAAAACAGTGATCTGCAAAAATGATCTAAATGGCAGAAGGCTTTAACCAATAAATAGGAAAAGGGAATTTAAGATGATTTCATTTGAAAGCGATTATATAACAGGATGCCACCCTGAAATATTAAAAAAACTGGCAGAGACTAATCTGGAGGCATTAAGCGGTTACGGCAGTGACAAATACTCTGAAAGCGCTTCCAAAAAGATTCTGGAGGCAGCAGGTGTGACGGATGGAGCGGTGTTCTTTATATCCGGAGGAACCCAGACAAACCAGCTTATCATATCCACAATGCTTCAGGAATATCAGGGAGTTGTGGCAGCTGAGACAGGACATGTGGCAGCTCACGAAGCAGGCGCCATAGAATATACCGGGCATGAGGTTTTGACAGTTCCCGGATACGACGGAAAGTTAAAGGCTTCCGATGTAAAGAAATTTGCGGATACTTTTTATAATGATGCAAACCATGAGCATATGGTTTTCCCCGGAATGGTTTATATCTCACATCCCACGGAATATGGCACACTTTACACGCTTGATGAATTAAAAGCCATCAGAAAAGTCTGCGATGAGTTTGATATGAGCCTCTTTATAGACGGAGCAAGGCTTGGATACGGGCTTATGAGCTTTGACACGGACGTAAGTTTAAAAGACATTGCAAAGCTCTCGGATGTTTTTTATGTAGGCGGCACGAAGGTGGGTGCACTTTGCGGTGAGGCTGTGGTTTTTACCCACGGAAATACTCCGGTGCATTTTGTGAATCGCATCAAGCGTCACGGCGCCCTGCTTGCCAAGGGAAGGCTCTGCGGTATCCAGTTTGACACTCTTTTTACGGATGATCTGTATTTTAATATAAGCAGACATGCAATAGAAATGGCGGAGCTTTTAAAGGAAGCTTTAAAGGAAAAGGGATATAAGTTTTATATCGATTCCCCCACAAATCAACAGTTTGTGGTCCTGGACGATTCGAAATATGAGGAACTGTCAAAGAATGTGGCCATGAGCTTTTGGGAAAAGCCTGACGAGAGCCACACCGTTGTAAGGCTTGCCACATGCTGGTCCACCACAAAAGAGGACATTGAAACGTTGAAAACTTATTTATAGAGCGGTTAACAGAAGTTTTCGAATCTGTTTATGTCACTGTTTGGTGCGGGGGCCGCGCTACGGAGGTAGAACATGAGCGATACTCTTAATATGTCAGTTTCATCAATCGTAAGAGATAAAAACGGCGAAAAGATGGCTTATGTGTTCTTTTCGGAAGAGGGAAGGAGCGCCGAAGGCGTGATACCGGCCTGCAGGATAAAGTCGTCCACAGGGTTTTCCGATGAAGAGATCGAAGGCCTCGAAAACTATATGAGGGAAAATCTTTCCATGATAAAAAAGATGGCAGCAGGCGTCAGACTCATCGATGCGTTTATGAAAGATTGAGTGTTGTTATATGTGGCTTTTAAACCGGATTTATACCCGTTTTTTCGCTGTGGCAACGAGCCAAGTAGCTGTCCGGATGCTCAGTCGGACATTTGGAGACTGCTGATCAGCGTCTTATTACAGTCTTTTTTTCAAAAAGCGAGAAAAAGACTGTAATCGAAAAAAAGCGGAAAAGTGCTTTACAGTTTTTTTGCTAGAAGCAACTAAAAAAACTG
>JAGDCK010000236.1 GCA_017958585.1 Lachnospiraceae bacterium | reverse complement strand
ATTGAAAAGAGCAAGGTCACAGGCGGCGCCGGCGGAGTTTATCATGTGTGCGTAAAGGATTCCGAGGATGTACATCAGATTGAGTACAAGATTATCTTTAATAAAGATTCAAAGGAGGAACTGAACGCTCTTTTACTTGTAAGGAGCGTTGACATAGAGGCGGCTGAGAGGGAATACAGAGAGAATAAGGGCAGGATTGCGGATGCATTTTTCAATGCCTTTTTCACAGAGGACGATTATCCCCTCACCATAACGGACACCGACGAGCTTGCAAAGAGATTAAAGTCAAGCCAGGAGCAGTTAAAGGCTGCAAAGGAGAGAGCGGAAGCCGCAAATGATGCAAAGACGGTTTTCCTCTTTAACATGTCCCATGACATCAGAACTCCCATGAATGCCATCCTGGGATTCTCCGATATGGCGCTTAAACACACGGATTCTCCCGCAAAAATGAGGGAGATCATATCAAAGATAAAAGCCTCCGGAGAGCAGCTCTTAAAGCTTATAAATGAGATACTTGACATGAGCAGTATCGAGGGCGGAAAGATAGTCCTTGATAAAAAGCCCGGAGATTTAAAGAAGTGCATGACGGATGTGGCGGATATCATAAAGTCAGAAGCCGATGAACGCCGTATCACTTTTGATGACTGTGAATTTGATATTGATGACAGACCACTTTTGTTTGATGAGTCGAGGGTAAGCCAGATTCTCTTAAACGTGCTTGGGAATGCTGTTAAATACACCCATCCCGGCGGAGTGATAAGCTTTAAGGTTTCTAAAAAGGAGAGCTTTTTTAAGAGTAAGAGCGCCTATGAGTTTGTGGTAAAGGATAACGGCGTGGGCATGAGCCCTGATTTCGTGGACAGGGTATTTGACCCCTTCTCAAGAGAAAAATCCTCCACCATAAGCGGAATATCAGGAACGGGCCTGGGACTTTCAATTACTAAGAGACTGCTTGATCTCATGAACGGCACCATCGATATTTTCACCCGACCCGGCATCGGCACCACTGTCACCATCGTCCTGGAGTTTGACCATCCCGGCGAAAAGATGGAAGTGGAGACTGAAGTGGTGGACAACAGGATCCTCATCGGCAAAAAGATCCTGGTGGTTGAAGATAACGAATTTAACAGAGAGATCGCAAAGGATATGCTCATGGAAGCCGGTGCCACAGTGGATGAAGTTAACGACGGTATCTATGCTGTGTCAAAAGTGGTTGAAAACGGCGTTGATTACTATGATGCGATCCTCATGGATATACAGATGCCCATAATGGACGGATATGAAGCAACCAGAAGCCTCTTTAAACTCTCTGAGTATGACACCAAGGGCAGTCCCGTTATAGCCATGACAGCCAATGCCTTTATGGAGGACAAGGAAAAAGCCTACGGCTCCGGCATGTCGGCATTTATCTCCAAACCCGTAAAGGTTGAGGAATTTATAAAGACTCTTGAAAAGAGTATTAAATAAGACATTTTCCTATTTTTCATAAACCTACTTTCTCCTATATGATTGCGAAAAGGCCTCACTGATCAATTTCGGTGGGGTCTTTTTGCGTGCATATTAAAATAATTCAATTTTTGTTGACACCCTTACTTTACTTTGTTAGTATATTGAAGTGCTAATTTAACAAAGTATAAAGGCATAATTATTGAAAACAGACAGGGAGATTGATTTTATGAAAAAGATTTTGAGTTTGGTTTTGGCACTTACTCTCGTTTCCGCAATGCTTATGGGATGCGGAAATAAGGAGGCAAAGACTTTTACCGTTGGATTTGACGCGGAGTTTCCTCCTTACGGATACATGGACGATGCAGGAGAGTATGTAGGATTTGACCTTGATCTTGCAGCTGAAGTTTGCGAGAGAAACGGCTGGGAGCTTGTAAAGCGCCCCATCGACTGGGATTCCAAGGATATGGAGCTTAACAGCGGTTCCATCGACTGCATCTGGAACGGATTTACCATGAACGGAAGAGAAGAACTCTACACCTGGTCATCTGCTTATGTAGACAACTCACAGGTATTTGTGGTTGCAGAGGATGCGGGAATTGCTTCTCAGGCTGATCTTGCCGGCAAAAACATCGGTGTTCAGAGAGATTCTTCAGCACTTGCCGCAATTAACGACGACGAGGAATTAAAGAACAGCTTTGCATCAGTTACAGAGTATGCAGATTACAATACAGCATTTCTTGATCTCGAGGCAGGTGCCATCGATTCAGTTGCAATGGATATCGGTGTAGCAGACTACCAGATCGAGGAGAGAAACGGCGGATATGTGATCCTGTCAGACTACCTCTCCAGCGAGCAGTACGGCGTTGGCTTTAAGCTTGGAAATACCGAGCTTAGAGATCAGGTTGAAGCAACTTTGCAGGAAATGGTTAAGGACGGCAAATTTAACGAAATAGCTGAAAAATGGGGACTTCAGGATATGGTCATCCTGGGCAAATAATGCTTTGGATGTTTATGTGAAGTTTTGATCTGAATTTTTAATTCACAAAAAGGATACGGACTTTTGTATGGATATTATCACAATGCTTTTAAAACTTGGTTCGGGAATGTTGGTGTCAATTCTGATATTTGTGCTGACGCTTTTATTTTCCCTGCCTTTGGGACTTGTCATTTCCTTTGGACGTATGTCCAAAAACGGATTCTTAAGGACCATAACCAAGGTATATATTTCCATAATGCGCGGAACACCGCTTATGCTTCAGTTACTTGTGGTGTATTTTGCTCCATCGATCGTGTTTAAGGTTAAGGTGGCTGCAGGATACAGATTCGTAGCTGTAATCATTGCCTTTGTGATTAACTACGCCGCTTATTTTGCTGAAATATATCGTTCCGGCATTGAATCCATTCCGAGAGGTCAATACGAGGCCGCAAAGGTTCTGGGCTATTCACAGGCACAGACCTTTTTAAAGATCATACTGCCACAGGTCATTAAGATCATTTTGCCTTCGATCACAAATGAGATCATCACTCTGGTTAAGGACACTTCGCTGGCCTTTGCCATTGCCCAGGCCGAGATGTTTACGGTCGCAAAGCAGATCTCAGCGGCTCAGGCATCGATCATGCCCCTGATGGTAGCGGGAGTATTTTATTATATTTTTAATCTGATAGTGGCAACCACCATGGAAAAAGTCGAAAAAATGTTTTCGTATTACAGATAGGAGGAAGGTTCATGAAATTACTTGAAATGACCCATGTGGGCAAAAATTTTGATGACACCGAAGTCTTAAGAGACATTTCTTTTTCCATAGATGAGGGAGAGGTGGTTTCCATTATCGGGCCATCCGGCAGCGGAAAGAGTACATTTCTAAGATGTGCCACCATGCTGGAAAACATGGATAAAGGTTCAATGAGCTACATGGGAGAGTCCGCATGCGTTGAGGAAGACGGAAAGAGTGTCTATGCGTCAAAGGAAAAGCTTCGAGACATGCATAAATACTTCGGTCTGGTATTCCAGAATTTTAATCTCTTTCCTCATTATTCCGTCATGAAGAATATCACGGATTCACTTGTGAGTGTGGACAAGGTCTCAAAGGAGGAGGCAAAGGAGAGGGCAGCTGCTCTTTTAAGCCAGCTTGGTCTGTCAGATAAAGCTGATGCTTACCCTTGTCAGCTCTCCGGCGGACAGCAGCAGCGTGTTTCCATAGCAAGGGCCCTTGCAAAACAGCCAAAGATCCTGTTTTTCGACGAGCCCACATCCGCGCTTGACCCTGAGCTCACAGTCGAAGTGTTAAAGGTCATCAAACAGCTTGCAAAAAGCCATATGACCATGATAATTGTAACCCACGAGATGCAGTTTGCCAAAGAAGTCTCCGACAGGATCATCTTCATGGAGGATGGCATCATCAAGGGCGAGGGCACCCCTGATGAACTCTTCGAGACCGACAACAGCCGTATTAGAGATTTTTTGGGTAAGTTGTCAGGAAATTAGGGGTAGTGTTTGATTCTAATAATTGATTGATATATTCAATGTTTTATTTTAATGTTTGAGTTAAGGCGATGCGCTCCGGCGCATCGTTTTTTTATTTGCATTGCTTTCTAATTTTCGCCGTGCTTT
>JAGDCK010000235.1 GCA_017958585.1 Lachnospiraceae bacterium | reverse complement strand
ATATTGAAGGCCGTGAATTTTCCGTTGGAGTCATGGAAGGGAAGGCATTGCCCGTTATCGAGATAGCTCCCAAGCAGGGATTCTATGATTACAAGAATAAATACCAGGAGGGAAGCACCGTGGAGACATGCCCTGCGGATATTCCCGCTGACAAGACAAAGGAAATGCAGGAGATCGCAGAGAGAGTATTTGCAGCTCTCAGACTTAAAAACTATGCCCGCATGGACTTTATGATGAATCATGACGGAGAGATATTCTGCCTCGAGGCAAACACTCTTCCCGGTATGACCCCCACATCCCTCCTTCCTCAGGAGGCAGCTGCAGTGGGTATTTCCTTTGAGGAATTGTGTGAGCAGATCCTGAAATTTGCCTTTAGATAAACAGGATTTTGCTAAAAACGGAGCAGGATTTATTATGAGATTTACTTTAAGAGATGTAAAAGATGCCGTAAAAGGCGAAGCACATATTTTGCAGGAATGCCTTGAAAACCGCATTAGCGGCGCTGTGATCGATTCTAGACTTGTAAAAAAAGACAGTGTCTTTTTGGCAACCGTGGGCGAAAAAGTCGATGCGCACAAGTTTATAGGTCAGGTTTTTGAAAAAGGTGCAGCCCTTGTGATCACGGAAAAGACTCCTGAGGAAGTTGAAAAACTTTACGGAGTTGACAAAAGTTTGTGGGGTAATTTTATCCTGGTAAAGGATGCATTTATTTCCCTTAAAGAGATCGCAAAGAGCTACAGAGAGACCTTGAATATTCCCGTAGTAGGTATAACCGGCAGTGTGGGAAAGACTTCCACAAAGGAGTTTATAGCAGGTGTTCTCTCCGCAAAATATAATGTTTTAAAGACAGAAGGAAATTTCAATAATGAGATCGGTGTTCCCCTTACTCTTATGAGGATCACTGAGGATACAGAGGTTGCCGTCGTGGAAATGGGTATCTCTGATTTTGAGGAGATGCACAGATTGTCATCTATGGTAAAACCTGATATCGCCGTTATCACAAATATCGGAAACTGCCATCTTGAAAACCTTGGGGACAGAGACGGAGTACTGAGGGCAAAGACAGAGATCTTTGACAACATGCCAAAAACCGGAACCGTTATCTTAAACGGTGATGACGATAAACTCATAACAGTTGACAAAAACCGTACTCCCGGAGGAAGAAAGCCATTATTTTTCGGTCTTTTCCCGGGTGAGGAAAAGGCAGCCTTTGCGGATAATATAATAAGCAAAAAACTTTTCGGTTCGGAAGCTTCGATAAATATTGGCGACGAAAAGCTGCAGGCACACATCCCCATGCCGGGTATCCACATGGTGATAAATGCCACAGCTGCAGCCCTTGTGGGAAAGGAACTTGGACTTAACAACGAGGAAATCCTGCGTGGGATCTCTTCCATAAAACCTCTTCCCGGCAGAAATAATATCATCAAGTGCTCAGACTATGTGCTAATAGATGACTGCTACAATGCAAATCCCGCTTCCATGAAGTCATCCCTTGATCTTCTCATGATGGCGGACACATTTAAGACAGCGATCCTTGGTGACATGTTTGAACTTGGGGAAAACAGTGACAACCTTCACAGGGAAGTGGGAGAATATGCCGCTTCCACAGAACTTGACAGACTTATCTGTGTCGGAAAAAACAGCATCAATATGTATAATGGTGCCAAAAAGATAAATCCTGCCATGGATGTAAGATACTATGAAGAAGTGGGAAAACTTGTGGATGACATAAAAACAGGACGAAAAAGTATCATCCCCGACGGCGCAACGGTTCTTGTAAAAGCTTCCCACGGAATGAAATTTACAGAGAATCTGGTAGAGCTGTTAAAATAGGTTTGAAAATCATATAGAAAACCATATTAAATGCCACAATAAACGATATTGTTTATTGTGGCACTTTTTTATCAGCCAGGTATTTTGCGATCTTACTGAAAATAAGTGATGCGGTGTTACCGCTTATGTCTTCCACACTGTCATTTCCGGTGTATTTCATGTATGTGGGATCCCAGAAATATTTATCCGGAGCCATGTTGTCCAGCTCTTTTTCAAACAGTGATGTTCCCATAAAACTGTCAGGGGAGGTAAGTCCCAAGAGGTCAAGCAGTGTGGGTGCCATGTCCAGGGAATTTCTGCCTGCGGCATCCACCTGCAGGCTTAATCCTTCAAAGATAAACAATAATGGAACTTCGTCCACATCGCTACATGCTCTCTCATATTCGGGGAAAGCTTTTTTGTAATCCTCATCACTGAAAGTTGCATGATCTCCCGTAAATACGACGAGGGTATCTTTATCTAAACCACTTTCTCTTAGTTTATCCATAAAATTTCCAAACTGCATATCCGCGTTATAAAATCTGTTTAACACATTATTCTCCCCGTCTCCGAATTTGTGATCCGGGGAATCCAGACTTACGTGGGTGCCAAAGGTATAAATGCACAGGAAAAACGGTGTTGCATCATTTTCAAGTCTTTCTGCTTCGTCAAATAACAGGTCGTAAGCCTGTGCATCAGTGAGGGCGTCTAAGAGGTTTTCTGTCGGCGGCTCCTTTTCAATACACTCATCAAATCCCAGATCCCGTAAATATCCGGTAAACATCTCATTTGCCGGCTCGGTATTTATCATTTCCGTGTAGTACCCTCTTTTTTTCAGGACGCTCATGAGGGAAGGGAGGTTATTTTTGTCGGTGTCATTTAACTGATGCCCGGAAAAAAGCTGACCCTGTATACCCCTGTAGGTGGCAAAGGTGTGATTGTAATAGTTTTCAAAAGATAAATAAGTTCCCTCCAGCTTAGCCACATTGGGCATGATGCCCCTCTCGTCGGACACTATGTTTTGGGACAGTCCTTCCGTAAAGATCAGGATCACGTTGGGGTTTCCGTTTATCACGGGATGGGCCACATTCTTTGGAGATTCCTCCACATTCGTTACAAGTATCGTACCTGAAATTTTTTCTTCTTCCGTATCCTGCGATGCTTCATCTGCGCTAAAATCTGCCTCAGTGCTTAGAGTGGAGAGGAGGACATCTGTTTCAGTATCGTTTTGTCTGGTGTTAAGTTCCACCATTTTTAAAAGCTGTCTGTGATCCTTGTACTGACCGGATAAATCGATGTAGCCTCCAAGGGGAGTCTCCCCTCCCGGAAATACAAAGAGTAAAATGCCCCTTATAATGATCAGGAAAAGACCTGCAAAGAGCGAAATCTTTTCTGTTTTTAATGGTCCTATGTATTCTGTTGGTTTTACGGGAAGGAAAGAAAAGACAAGCACCAGTATGATACCCAATGAATATATAAAGAGTTTTCCTGCCAGGTCCTGTACGCTTGCAAGGTTTTGAAGCATCACCAGGGTGATAAAGCTTCCGCCAAAGAAAAGTACCAGCATCTGGGCATTGTACAGTAATATCAGAATGGAATTCAGCACATTGAAATATTTACTCTTTCTAAGGAGGACATCACTTAAAAATATCACTGAAAAAAGCTCCCCCATTGAAAGAAGGAGGGAGCCGGGATATTTAAAGTTTTTCAGCCCTGCAAAGGTAAGTAAGAGAGCAAAGAGATATTTTACTGCGGTTGTAAGATATTTTTTATGTTTCATGAAGATCTTTCCTACAGAGTCTTTAACAGTTCTTTATTCTTGAAATAGGTTTCCTTTATGATATTTTCGGTATAGGCACCGATCTTTTTAAGTTCTTCTTTTTCAAGTTCTTCGGGATATATTGGCTTTCCGTATTCCAAAATGACCTTTGACTTTTTGAGGAAGGGAATGTGATCCTCAAATATAGAAGAGGAGTTTACGATCGTCATGGGAACGATGGGAGCACCGCTCTTTGTGGCAACCTTGAAGCTTCCCTCCTTGAAGGGCAGGAATTCGTCGGGAACACGGCTTCTTGTGCCCTCGGGGAATATGCATACCGAGGTGCCGTTTTTTATAAGGTCTATCGCCTCGATGATGGTCTTTAATCCCTGCTTGATATCATCTCTGTCAAGGAAAAGACAGTGCAGGTTCATCATCCAAAGATTTAATATCGGGAAGCTCTTTACCTGTTTTTTAGCCACATAGCATGTGACTCTTGGCACGCGGGCCATGGTCATCACGGTATCAAAATAGCTTCTGTGGTTTCCAACGTAGAATACCGGCCTGTCCGTGGGAACGTTTTCCTCGCCGATAACGGTAAGCTTAACGCCTGCGATAAAGAGAATGGTGTTAAACACGATCTTTACCACAAAGAGCGAAGCGTTTGCCTTGGCTTCGGGTTTGAAAAGCCCCACAATGAAAAAGATGAGGAGCAGAGGCAGGGACAGTATTGCGATTATTATAAAATATATGATCATAAGGATTGAACGTATCATGGTTAATTCCTTTCGATAAGCCTTGTTTGCACGTAAAGTATAGCATAATTGAAAATAGGTGTATATAAATAAAAAGTGAAGAATTTTTAAATTCTGTGTTAGAATGGTGGAAGAAAAATATATGGAGGCTTTATTTTATGAAACTTCTGATAAGGAACGGATATGTCTGTGACCCGGGAACGGATCTTTCGGGAAAGAGGGATATACTGATAGAGGACGGAAAAATAAAAAAGATCGCTCCCATGGGAAATATAAGCGATCCCGAGGCTGAAGTGTTTGATGCTACAGACCTTATCGTCGCACCGGGGCTTGTGGATGACCATGTGCATTTCAGGGATCCCGGCTTTACCCACAAGGAGGATATTTTTACAGGGGCAAAGGCAGCTGCAAAGGGCGGATTTACATCCGTTATCATGATGGCAAACACAAAGCCCACGATCGATAACGCTGAAACTTTGCGGTATTGCCTGGATAAGGGGCTCCAGACCGATATAAACGTATATGCCTGCGCCAATGTGACTTTGGGAATGAAGGGTGAAGAGATCACCGACATGAAGAATCTGAAAAAGATGGGTGCGGTTGGATTTACGGATGACGGAATCCCTCTTAAAAACGGGGAACTGGTAAAAGAGGCCATGAAAAAGGCAAAGGCTTTGGATGTGCCTTTGAGCTTCCATGAAGAAGACCCTGCACTCATAGAAAATAACGGCGTAAACAGAGGAAAGGCCTCAGAGTATTTTGGTATCGGCGGTTCGCCAAGAGAGGCGGAAGTTTCTTTGGTAAAAAGAGATCTGGAGCTTGCATTGGAGACAGGAGCCTGCATAGAGATCCAGCACATCTCTGCAAAGGAGACAGTGGACCTTATAAGGGAAGCACTTGACAAAGGTGTAAATGTCCATGCGGAGGTAACGCCTCACCATTTTTCCCTCACTGAGGAAGCGGTGATAAAACACGGAACCAACGCAAAGATGAATCCGCCTTTAAGGACGGAAGCAGACAGGCTTGCTCTCATCGAGGGATTAAGAGACGGTGTCATAGATATAATCGCAACTGACCACGCTCCTCATGCAAAGGAGGAACAGGATAAGCCCATCACTGAGGCTCCGAGCGGTATCATAGGGCTTGAGACTTCCCTGTCACTTGGTATCACCAATCTGGTAAACGAAGGGTATCTTTCCATGAAGGAACTGATCAAAAAGATGAGTACAAACCCTGCGGATCTCTATAACATTGATGCGGGTTATATCGCTGAGGGAGGCCCCGGAGATCTGTGTATCTTTGATCCGCTTAAGAGATGGGTTCCCATTGAATATGCTTCAAAGTCATCAAACACACCGTTTACCGGAACTGAGCTTTGCGGAAAAGTTATTGCAACCGTGGCAAGAGGTGTGATAGTATACACCGCAGAAAACTACGAGGAGGATTGCTTGTGAAAAAGAAGGTTATTGCCCGATTGACATCTCAATGTGAGATCGCTCCGGGAATATTTGATATGTGGCTTGAGACAGAGCTTGCAAAAGATGCAAAACCCGGACAGTTTGTGGGGGTTTTTACAAAGGATAAGAGTAAACTTTTACCCCGTCCCATCTCTATCTGCGAGGTGAACAAAGAAAAAACCGCCCTCCGGCTTGTGTACAGAAATAACGGTGAGAATACCGGTACAAACGAGTTCTCATCCTACGAAAAGGGTGAAGATGTGGAACTTTTGGGAGTTCTCGGAAACGGTTTCCCCTTTGAAAAGGCTGAGGGTAAAAAAGTATTTTTAATGGGTGGCGGTATCGGTGTTCCCCCCATTCTCCAGCTGGCAAAGCAGATCGGCGATCCGGATGCACAGATCATCGTGGGATACAGGGATTCAAAGACCTTCCTCAGAGAGGACTTTGAAAAATACGGAAGAGTTTATATAGCAACAGAGGATGGCAGCGTGGGAAGCAAAGGAAATGTCATGAATGCCATTTCGGATAATGACTTAAAATGTGATGTCATCTATGCCTGCGGTCCGATGCCCATGCTTCGTGCCATAAAAAAGTACGCTGAAGAAAATGGTGTTCCCGCATATATCTCCCTCGAGGAACATATGGCCTGTGGAGTGGGAGCGTGTCTTGGCTGCGTCGTAAAGACAAAGGAAGTGGATCACCATTCCCATGTAAACAACGCCAGGATCTGTACTGACGGACCTGTATTTTTAGCTTCGGAGGTGGAAATCTGATGAATATGACAACTACTTTAGCAGGAGTTACATTTAAGAATCCTGTGATGACAGCCTCCGGAACCTTCGGAAGCGGAATGGAATATTCCGAGTTTGTGGATTTAAACAAACTGGGCGCCGTAGTGACTAAGGGCGTGTCAAATGTGCCATGGCCGGGAAATCCCACACCGAGAGTTACGGAAGTATACGGCGGAATGTTAAATGCCATAGGTCTTCAAAATCCCGGCGTGGATGTTTTTATGGAAAGAGACCTTAAATTTTTACAGGATTTCGATACAAAGGTTATCGTGAATGTCTGTGGAAAAACAGTTAAGGATTACGTGGAAGTTGTGGAAAAACTCAGCGACAGAGATGATGTTTCCATGCTTGAGATAAATGTCAGCTGTCCTAATGTAAAGGAAGGAGCCATCGCTTTTGGTCAGAAGGCTGTTGCCCTTTGCAATATCACTTCCGAGATCAAAAAGCATGCAAAGCAGCCTGTTATCATGAAGCTTTCTCCCAATGTCACGGACATTACGGAGATGGCCCGTGCCGCAGAGGCAGCAGGCAGTGATGCACT
>JAGDCK010000234.1 GCA_017958585.1 Lachnospiraceae bacterium | reverse complement strand
TCTGTCTCAGTAATCTCAAGCTCTACAAAAAGAGGAGGCTCAACTGAAAATACGCTTCCGTTGTGTGAGCAAACTTTACACATTTCGTTCTCTTTAACGAATTTCATAGCATCGCCGACTGTCTCTTTGTCAAGAGCGATCAGCTCATAAGACTCTGTATCCATGAAGTTGTAAAGGTCACCATTTGCATAAAGATACTGCATATCTTTTCTATCAATACGTGCCTGAGGGCATTTCTCTGTGGGTCTGAAAGTCTTTTCAACCACACCGCCACTCTTAATGTTCTTTAATTTTGTTCTTACGAAAGCTGCTCCCTTACCGGGTTTAACATGCTGGAATTCAATAATCTGGTAAACGTTTCCATCGTACTCAATGGTGATACCATTTCTGAAATCGCCTGCAGAAATCATACTTAAGTCCTCCTAAAGTTTTCACGAATAATTCTAATCCATTTTAATATATGAAAAGGGTTATTTCAACCTTTTTTTATTTTAAATTATAACTTGTAGGCTTATCTCTTTTTATTTTTTGAAGTTAAGCACAAAATCAATGGCCTCGATATATCCCTGAAGGCCTTTTCCGTAGATCTGTCTGTCGCACACGGGTGCGGTAACCGAGACCTTTCTGAAATCCTCCCTCTTTGTGATATCCGAAATGTGGATCTCCGCCTTCGGCACCACGATGCTTGCCAGCGCATCCCTTATGGCATAGCTGTAATGGGTGTATGCTCCGGGGTTAATGACGATTCCCTCCGTGCCGTCAAAATAAGAATCCTGAATCCTGTCAATGATCGCACCCTCGTGATTTGACTGAAACACTTCGATGTCATTACCGCTTTCCTCAGCCTTTTTTGCGATCATATTAAGTAAAAAATCATAGTCCTCATTTCCGTATACACTCTTTTCCCTGATCCCAAGGAAATTGATATTGGGGCCGTTAATCACTAAAATCTTCATATTCTCTCCACCTTCCGTAATATTTCATCCACGATCTGACCGAAAGTCTTATCATCCACATCCACGATCACATCAGCGCACTCAGTGTAAGCGGGATCTCTGTCTGCGATCATCTCCTTTATCCTGCCGAAGGGATCTTCGCATTGTAAAAGTGGTCTTGTGGTAGAATTTTTAACTCTTTTATATACCGTTTCAGGCGTTGCCCTGAGGTACACCACCGCTCCGATATTTTTGATAAGGGATCTGTTTTCCTCCCTGACCGGAGTGCCACCACCAAGGGACAGGATGAGGTTTTTGTTTTTAACCTCACCGTATTTTCTTAACAGATCTGTCTCCATCTTTCTGAAAGCTTCCTCGCCCTCAGTTGCAAAAATATCTGATATGCGCTTTCCCGCCTGCTTTTCTATCACACTGTCCGTGTCATTAAATTCGCACTTAAGTCTGTATGAAAGTTTCTTTCCGACACTGGATTTTCCGCTTCCCATGTACCCTTCCAGTACGATTATGCCCTTATAATCTGTATTATTATTTTCGCCCATAGTTTTCTCGTCTTTGTCTGTGTAATAAATCTAACTGTGTTTCATCTTTTGGAGAATCTTATCTGCCAGGTCATCGCTTACCTTCTCCCCGGTCCAAAGCTCAAAAGCAATTATTCCCTGATACAAAAGCATCTTAAGTCCGTTGTATGCTTTTCCGCCGCTTTCCCTTACCATCTTCATAAAGAGGGTCTCCTCCGGATTAAATATGAGGTCGTAACCGGCCTTTACTTTTTCATAAAAAGACGGGTCTTCGCAAGGCGAACAATCAACGTTTGGATACATGCCGACGCTGGTAGCCTGGATAGCAATATACTCTTTATCCGAGGCATCACTTATAAATTCTTCAACAGAAACCGCCTTTATACTCTGCCTTTCCCTGTCAGCAAATTTGTAAGCCTCCTCCATGATCTCCCTGGCTTTTTCAATGGTTCTGTTTACAATTACGATCTCCTTTGCCCCTTTTTCTATAAGCATCATAAGGACCGCCCTTGCCACACCGCCTGCACCCAGGATCACCACTTTTTCGTTCCTTATATCCACGCCGTCATAGCACATTGCCCTGTAGAGCCCCGGCATGTCGGTGTTGTAACCTTTAAAACCACCCTCGGTCCTAACCAGAGTGTTAACGGCGCCGATCTTTTTTGCCAGAGGATCAATATCTGAAAGGGAAGCTATGACGCGGCTCTTATACGGAACCGTCACGTTCATTCCCAGGATATTTAAGGCATAAGCCCCTTTTATGGCATCCTCCACCTTGTCATCATCCACCCTAAACGCACCGTAGCACAGGTCTATTCCAAGCTCTTCTGCCAGAGTGTTATGAATTATGGGGGATTTTGTATGCTCCACGGGATTTCCGATAAGTCCGCATATCCGCGTGGTTCCGCTTATATCCTTCATCTATTTTCCCTCTCTTTTTAACTTTCTGTGATAAAAAAACAAGACTATCTTTTCAAGAAATCTTTTAAGTACTATCTGGATCTCTTCCCTTGGCAGGATCTTTTTGGTGAGGATCGCATAGATACCTGTTCTCCTTGCGCCCCAAACATCGGTAAAGATCTGATCTCCCACAAAGAGTGTGGAATCTTTGTCAGTTCCCATGTCCGCCATGGCCCTCTCATAACCTTTTCTGGAGGGTTTTGAAGCAAGAAATTCATATTTTGAACCCACCGCATCCGCAAAGGGCTTTACACGATATTCCTTGTTGTTTGATAAAAGCACCGTGTCAAATCCGATTTTTTTTAATCTTGAAAACAGCGCTATACTCTTTTCATCCGCAGGGTCTCCGTGGGGTACCAGGGTATTATCGATATCAAAGATAACGCCTCTGTATCCCTTTTCATATAAACCCTCATAGTCCACATCATAGGCTGAATCCAGCTCCAGATCAGGGAATAAAGAATCCAAAAAAAACATAAAAAAACCTTTCATAACGATTTAAAAATCAATACACTCTAAAAATGTATATCATGAATACAAGAAATGAGCAATGTCGTTCCCTCACCAAAAAGGGGTGTGGGCGCATCGCTCATCCTAATAGCCATAATATCTTATGACAAATAAATAATCAATGCCTTAAAAATTTGATTGATAAGCAATTAATTTAATAAAACACATAAAGGCGCAAAGCCTCAGACAAGCGCATACTCACTGGTATACATTTCATAGTAAAATCCCTTGTTTTGCAGGAGTTCCTCATGGTTACCCTGCTCCACGATATGGCCGTCTTTCATTACGATTATCACATCGCTCTCTCTGATGGTCGAGAGCCTGTGAGCCACTATGAAACTGGTCCTGCCCTCCATCATAAGTCTGAAGGCATTCTGGATCTTTTGCTCCGTCATGGTATCAATGGAACTTGTAGCCTCATCTAAGATAAGCATGGGCGGCAGGGAGAGCATGATCCTTGCTATGCAAAGAAGCTGTTTCTGTCCTTGGCTTAGGGCTCCTCCGTCCTCTCCGATCACTGTGTCATAGCCCTTTGGTAAACGTCTTATAAAGCTGTGGGCGTGAGCCTTCTTTGCTGCTTCCACCACTTCTTCATAGGTGGCTTCCGGCCTTCCCATCCTGATATTTTCAAGGACGGTTCCCTCCTGAAGCCAGGTTTCCTGTAAGACCATACCGAAATTATCTCTGAGGCTATATCTGGTCACGTTTCTGATATCATGCCCCTCCACACTTACGCTTCCGTCGCAGACATCAAAAAATCTCATAAGGAGATTTATAAGTGTGGTCTTTCCGCAGCCTGTTGGTCCTACAATGGCAACCCGCATACCCTGCTCTGCCTTTAAATTCAGATGCTCGATAAGAGGTTTATCTTCCAAATAGTGGAAATTAACATCCTTAAGTTCCACATTTCCCTTCACATCTGACAGAGCGATGGCATTTTCTGCGTCAGCAATTTCACTCTTTTCATCCAGTATCTCAAAGATCCTGCCCGCGCAGGCCAGCGCATTTTGAAGTTCCGTGATAACTCCGCTTATCTCGTTAAATGGCTTTGTATACTGATTTGCATAACTTAAAAAGCATGACAGTCTTCCCACAGAGATTCCGCCGGATAAAGCAAGTAAGGCTCCAAAGATCCCCACTCCCGCATACACCAGAGAGTTTACGAATCTGGTGCAGGGATTTGTCAGGGACGAATAAAAAATCGCCTTTGAGGAAACATTTTTAAGCTCCTCATTTATCTTTTCAAATCTTTCGATAAAATACTCCTCTTTTGCAAAAGCCTTTACCGCCTTTTCATTGGAGATTACTTCTTCCGTAAGTGAAGCCTGCTCTGCCTTTATCACTGACTGGTCCTTAAAAAGGGTAAATGTCCTGCCGGATATAAATCTTGCCACCAGGAAAGATACCGGAGTGATGCAGACCACCACCAAGGCAATGGGCACGTTTGTGACAAGCATAAATATGAGGGTTCCGGCTATGGTCAAAACTCCCGTAAAAAACTGGGTAAATCCCATTAAAAGGCCGTCTGCAAAGGTATCCACATCGGATATGACCCTGTTTACGATATCTCCGTAAGCCTTTGAATCAATATATCTGATGGGGAGGTTCTGAATCTTTTCAAAAACATCCTCCCTGATATCCTTCACAACACCGAATGTTATCTTGTTGTTTAAATGACTCATAAGCCACTGGCTTAATGCCATCACCAGGACGCAGCAGATGATCATAAATATCTTTGTAAAAAGACCTTCGAAATCCACATTTCCTTCGCCCAGAAGCATATCCACTCCGTCTCCCGTAAGGATAGGAATATACAGGCTTAAAACCACTGTGATCGTTGCAAAAAGCAAACTTAAAAATACTGACAATCTGTAATTTTTAATATATACAAAGATCCTCTTTATGACAGGATTTTTCATCACAATGCCACCTCCTTTTCATCGGGGTATTGCGAATAATAAATATCCCTGTAAACAGAAGAACTCTTAAGCAGTTCGTCATGGGTTCCGTACATTTCCATGTCGCCGTCATTGAGAACCAGAATATGATCCGCATGACGAATGGAGGAAGCACGCTGGGAAATGATTATGGTAACCTTCCCTTTTCTCCTCTCATATATAGCTGAACGGAGTTTTTTCTCCGTGACAAAATCAAGGGCAGATGCGGAATCATCCATGATCAGGATCTCGCTGTCCTTTACAAGTGCCCTTGCGATTGTAAGTCTCTGTCTCTGACCTCCTGAGAAGTTTTTGCCCTCCTGGGAAACTGACGTGTCAAGACCGCCTTTTTCTGCGATGATATCCTTTATCTGGGCATCCTGAAGGGCCTGCCACATCTCTTCTTCCGTGGCTTCGGTCTTTCCGAATCTTAAGTTTGACAAAACACTCCCCTTAAACAAAACCGCCTTTTGAGGAACGATTGAAAAAATCTTTCTGATCTCTGCCTGCGGATACTCCCTGATATTTTTCCCTTTAAGGAGTACCTCTCCACCGGTTGCTGCATAAAATCCGGACAGAACATTAACGAGAGTGGATTTTCCGCTTCCGGTTCCGCCTATGATGCCGATGGTCTCGCCCTTTTTAATGACCATATTTATGTCAGTCAAAGCTTCATCTCCGCCACCGCCGTAGCAGAACGATAAATGCCTTGCTTCTAATATGATCTCAGGATCTTTCGGGCCTTCGGTTTCTTCTGCATCCGTATTCTTTTCAGAGTAGACTTCGTCCAACTGCCATCTGTCCGATTTTATCTCCAGCACATCGGCAACTCTTTCCGCACTTGCCATTGATTTTGAGATATTAACGATCAGATTTGCAAGCTTCACAAGTTCCACCAGAATCTGTGAAAAGAGGTTTATAAGTGCCACAACCTCTCCCTTTAAAAGCACTCCTGAGTCCACAAGCTTTGCGCCCACATACAGGATTACCGCGATTCCTAAGTTTACGATGACCAGGGTCATGGGATTTAAATAGGATGAGATCTTTCCTACGCCTACCTGCGCATCCAAAAGGTCTTTTGTCTGACC
>JAGDCK010000233.1 GCA_017958585.1 Lachnospiraceae bacterium | reverse complement strand
CCGGCTCCGGTATCTTTTATCTCAAAATAAAGTTTTGTCTTTTGTATCCTTGTGGTGAGGGTGAGCAGGAAATCTTCCTGCCCCTTTTCAAATCCGTGTACCACCGCATTTTCCACGAAGGGCTGCAGGATAAGCTTTGGAATGGATTCCTTTAAAGCCTTTTCATCAATGTCAAATTCATAGTGGAGATTGAGCCCGAATCGCATCTGTTGGATCTGGAGATATCTCTTTAACATCTCGCATTCCATCTCCACGGTGGTATATCTTTCTCCGCCGCCGAGAACCAGACGGAACAGATCTGACAAAGCCAGAATATCTTCCGCAATCTCATCGTTTCCCGTGTCTATGACTCTCCAGTAGAGGGAATCCAAAGTGTTATACAAAAAGTGGGGATTGATCTGGGCGGAGAGGGTAGCAATTTCGCTTTCCTTTTCTTTTAAGGTCAGTATATAGTTTTTGTTTATCAGTTCCTTCATTCCGGAAACCATGTCATTGAAGGTCTCGGATACTTTACCGATCTCATCCTTGCTGGTGACAGGGATCTTTAAATCCAGGTTACCTTCCTTGAATTCATCCATTCCTCGGGTGAGGACTGTCAGGGGCTTAAAGATGTTATTGGTGATGATCATAAGCACCGGAAGCATTCCAAGGAGTATGCCAAGAAGCAGTGTGAGAGGAGCCCACAGTACATTTATGAGGGATTTGTAGAACTCGCTTTTATCCACTACCTTTGCCACCACGAAATCATCGTTTTGATGAGAGAAGAGGAGGCAGTCGTCGAATTCGTTTACATCCTTAATATTTGCAAGGTTAAGCTTGTTTTCTGAGATGATCCTGTTAAGGGTGTCCTTGTTTCCCGTTACGGAGAGAAATTCCTCACCGCTTATGCCGTATACGCATACGGCTTCGCTGTCCGTGGATACCAGGTTTTTACATAGGTTATCAAGTTCATCAGTGGAAGCACCGATGCAAAGATACCCAAGGGGCCTTGTCCTTGACATGTTGTAGATCTCTCTGTAGAGCACAAGCTTCGGGGACCTTACCGATTCGTAAAAGTCATTCTGAAAAGGCTCCACTCTGGTGAAACTGTATGCTCCCTTTGAAGAGAGGGATTTAATATATTCTCTTGTAAGCCATATCTTTTCAGTGGGCAGATACGATGATTCATCAAAGCATCTTAGATAGGGCGTTACTTTATTCTCAGGGTATAAAGCCACGGTCTTAATGGTGGTCTCAAGAGCTATCATGTCCTCTAACACCTTCATGGGTGCATGGGTATACCAAAGCTGTGCGTTGTTGTTTAAACTGCCCGCATCGGATGCCGACAGGATACTTTTTATATCCTCATTTATGGTGATATAGGTTCCGTAGGTCACCAGATTGTCCCTGATACCAACCACTGAGTCGGAGAGTATGGAAATCTCTTTGAGGCACTGCTCGGTGGCTTCATATTTTGCCTGATTGTAGTCATTTATGAAAAGTCCCGCGCTTATGCTTCCAACGATTGGGATTATGAACATGTAGGTGTACAATATCAATTTGTGTTTGAGGCTTAAATGTATCATCTGCAGGCCTCCTCTAAAGTCTTAAAGAACTCGTCCGCAGACAATTCTCCCAGGGCTACCCTTGTGATATTGCTCTCCATGACATTTTTAAATTCAGAACTTCCCATGTCATTTATGGGAGTGTTTGATATGGTATCTGCCTCGTTTAAGATCCGGAGCCATGCCTTTTGGAGAGAGGTTTCATTCCCCGTCATAAAGTCGCTCTGATCCTGGGCAGACATTCCAACGCCGTTTTCCCAGCCAAACTTGGAGAGGTGCTCGGGCTTAAACATATAATTTAAAAAATCTTTTGCTTCCTCCGGATAATCCGTGGATGCGCTTAATGCATAACCGCCGCCAAACCATACCATGGCATCTTTGCTGCTGTATGGCCTTCCGGAGTGGGAGGGCATGGAAAAAACACCGATATTTTCCCTGAATACCGGTCCCAATGCATCGTTTACCGCCATGCTGGCTTCCCATGAACCCATGTAATACATGGCTGCATTTCCTCCTGTAAAAAGGCTCATGGCTGTACCGTAATCGCTGTATGCAAAATCCGGCTGGAAGAAACCGCGGTTTACATCTTTTTTTAACATATTTAATGCGGTGTAAAAACGTCCGTCGGAAAAGTCTGCGTTTTTAATGGCATTGGATATCAGTTCTTCCCTGCCTTTTCCGGCAACTCTAAACAGAAGATTGTCATAGTATTCAACTAAGGGCCATCCGTCCATTCCGTCCATGGCAATGGGGATGATCTCTAAAGAGTTTAAGCGTTCGCAGACTCTTGCAAAATCATCCAGAGTCTTTGGAAGGGCGATATCGTTTTCCTCGAATATTTTTTTATTGTAATAAAATGCGATCATATCCGTGTTCCTGGGAAGACCATACAGATGTCCGTTTTTACTGAAGCCCTCAAATGCGCCTTCCTTGAAATTGTAATCGGTGTAATCGTCGGGACTAAGCTCCATTAAAAGACCTGCGTCTATGATCTCGTCCAGGAATGCGGGCTGCCCCCAAATGCTTACGATATCGGGCATTCCGTCCATGGCATAGGCTTTAAACTTGGTCTTGTAGGCTTCCTCGTCCAAGGATTCAACCTCTATTTTTACGCCCGGGTGCTCACTCATATAGCTGTCAATGACCATCTGCTCTATGAGGCCCTGGCCGTTTTTTCTGTCAGGCAGGTTGGAAAAAAGTTTAAGAGTAACAGAATCAGACTCCGGGACATCTGTCGCGGAATCAGTACATGCGCTGAAAATAAGAATTGATGACAAAAATACGGACAGCAACAAGATCTTAACCGTCCGCCCCAAAATCTTTTTCATAACCTCTCCGAAATACCCTCAGGAAAGTCCCCCCTGGGACTTTTTAAAAACATTTAATAACGTAACCCTGCAATACACTATGCCCATTTTACCATATTGAAAGGCTCCTTACAATAAAGTGAAAAATGAAAATATTGACAAAGTTGCCTGCCACAGCCAAAATATGTTTATCAAAGTGGCAAAAATTGCCCCGGATCATGAATAACCCGCGTGATGGCGGCGGTTTCGGTTTAAATACAGAGGTGACAAAATATGGAAATAACGGCTTCTGAAGTAATGAAGCTTCAAAGTGAAAATGAAAAGATAACGATCATAGATATAAGAAGTGAAAGTGACATAGCCTACGGAAATATACCGGGGGCTATGGAGATCCCTGAGTCTGAGCTGGTGGACAGGCTCCCTGAAAATGATAACGGGAAGTTCGTGGTGGTATGCCAGCGTGGTGTCATAAGCCGTGATGCAGCGGACTATATGAGGGAGAGAGGGTATGATGCCTACAGTTTAAAGGGTGGATACAGCACCTGGCTTTTAGCTGACATTGCAAAGAGAGAGGCTTCCGACGTATCCGCAAAGGCCCAGAAGAGCATCATGAAGAAGTTTCGTAAAGAGATCTGGACTCCCTTTATGAAGGCGGTAAAGGACTACAAGCTGGTAAACGAGGGCGATGTCATAGGAGTATGCATATCCGGTGGAAAGGACTCCATGCTCATGGCAAAGCTCATGGGTGAACTGTACAAATATTCAAAGGTTCCCTTCGAAGTAAAATATATCGTGATGGATCCGGGATACAGTGAGGCCAATCGAAAGGTCATAGAGGAGAATGCCAGAAAGCTTGACATTCCCGTAAATATTTTCGAGTCGGATATTTTTGATGCGGTCTTTGACGTGGAAAAATCCCCCTGCTATCTGTGTGCCAGAATGAGAAGAGGGCATCTTTACAGCTATGCAAAGAGCCTTGGCTGCAACAAGATAGCTCTCGGCCACCACTATGATGATGTCATAGAGACCATACTTATGGGAATGCTCTACGGTGCCCAGGTACAGACCATGATGCCAAAGCTTCACTCCACAAACTTTGAAGGTATGGAGCTCATCAGACCGCTGTATCTTATCAGAGAGGATGATATCAAAAGGTGGAGGGATTATAACGACCTTCATTTCATACAGTGCGCATGCAAGTTTACGGACACCTGTACCACCTGCAACAATGAGAACAGGTCAAAGCGAGTGGAGATAAAAGAACTGATCGCATCCATGAAGGAATACAATCCCGAAGTGGAGGCCCATATTTTTAAGAGCGTTGAGAACGTGAGCCTGGACACTGTGATAGCCTACAAGCAGAACGGAGTAAAGCATCATTTCCTGGATGATTATGATAAAAAATAATTTTTTAAAAAAAAGTGTTGACAAGTAAAAACAAATTGCGTACAATTCAATCATACACAATACATAACTGTTTTAGGGCACTGCCCGAAGGCAGATAAAAATGATAATTTGATTTAGTCAAAACAAGGAGGATAAGCACTATGTCAGCATTTGATTTTAAGGTAACAGCACAGGATGGAAAGGAAGTTGACCTTGCAGATTACAAGGGAAAGGCATTACTTATTGTAAATACCGCTACAGGATGCGGATTCACACCTCAATACAAAGAGTTACAGGAAATGTATGAGGAGTTAAAGGACAAGGGACTTGAGATCCTTGATTTCCCCTGCAATCAGTTTGCAAATCAGACTCCCGGAACAGATGAGGAGATCCATACTTTCTGTACAGGAAGATTTGGTATCACATTCCCTCAGTTCAAGAAGATCGATGTAAACGGCGAGGATGCTATTCCTCTTTACAAATGGCTTACAGCCAATACAAAATTTGAAGGATTTGATGGTATTGCAAAGGTTGCAATGAATGCCGTAGCAAAGAAGATGGACAAGGATTTTAAGAAAAACGGTAACATCAAATGGAACTTTACTAAATTTGTTATCGATCGTGAAGGCAATATTGTCGCGCGTTTCGAGCCTACTGCAGATATCGCTAAAGTTAAGGCATGTGTAGAATCAGTGCTTTAATCCTCCCCTCTAATTATTTTTTATAAAGTATTTTTTTTGCAAGTTAATCCGCAGTTGGCATTTTCTCCCCTTAACCTGAAAAGGCTAAGGGGAGTCTTTGTTATAAGGATATTTTCCGAAAAAAAGAAAAATGATATAATCCTTTATATAGCAGTGAAATCACTGAAGGGAGAAGCATAGATGTATCTTAATGTGTTTTTGGGACTTATGATCCCTTTTATCGGAACGGCTTTGGGATCAGCCTGCGTTCTCTTTATGAAAAAAGATCTGAAAGCGGAGACAACGAAGATCCTTGCGGGATTTGCGGCGGGGGTCATGGTGGCGGCAAGCGTATGGAGCCTTCTTATCCCCTCCATGGAACAGTCGGAGGGTCTTGGTAAACTGGCATTTATGCCTGCAGTGGTGGGCTTTGCCTTGGGTATGATGTTCTTACTTTTATTGGATACTGTGACTCCCCACATGCATATAGATGAGTCCGTGGAAGGACCCCGGTCCAAATTAAAAAAGACCACCATGATGGTACTGGCGGTCACTCTTCACAATATTCCCGAGGGAATGGCAGTGGGTGTTTTGTATGCGGGATGGATCTCGAAAAGCGCGGGCATCACCGTGACAGGTGCCTTTGCTCTGGCACTTGGAATCGCCATCCAGAATTTTCCTGAGGGTGCAATCATTTCAATGCCCCTCCACAGTCAGGGAGTGAGCAAACAAAAGTCCTGCCTGTACGGCATTTTATCCGGTATCGTGGAACCTGTTGCGGGATTTGTGACAATACTTCTGTCATCATTTATAATCCCTATCCTGCCGTATCTGCTTAGCTTTGCGGCAGGCGCCATGATGTATGTGGTGGTGGAGGAACTGGTTCCGGATCTGGCCGAAGGAAAGCACACCAATTGGGGAACATTATCATTTATGATAGGGTTCTGCCTCATGATGGCTCTCGATGTGGCCCTGGGATAATCATCCGTTGGATAATCATCCGTTGGATGACCATCCTATGGATGAATCATCCTTGTTCTTTTATAAGGGCAGCTTTTTCTTCCAGATATTCCCAGCGATCCATTTTTTCAAGGAGGAGGGTTTCGGCTTCCTCCTTTTTTGCGCTTAACTCTGCCAGCTTTACGAAGTCTTTTGCGTTCTTTGCCATGTCTTCATCGGCTTTTTTTATGGTTTCTTCCAGCTTTTGAATATCCGATTCGATGGTTTCGTATTCTTTTTGCTCAGCAAATGTGAATTTTATCTTTTTTTCTCTGACCTTCCAGGTGGATCTTGAATCACTGCCTTGCTGGTCTGAATTATTAATTCCGGCATTTTTCCCATGATCGCATTTTTTATCCATCTCCCAGAATCTTACGGGAGCTTTGTCAAGGTAATCCGTGTATCCGCCCTCATATTGAGTGATCTTACCGTCGCCTTCAAACGCAAAGATCCTGTTTACGATCCTGTCCAGAAAATGCCTGTCATGGGAAACAGTGATGACTATGCCGTCAAAGCTTTCCAGGTAATCCTCCAAAACGGCAAGGGTCTCTGTGTCCAGGTCATTTGTGGGCTCGTCAAGTATCAGCACATTGGGAGCACTCATTAAAATAGAGAGAAGAGACAGACGCCTCTTTTCACCTCCCGACAGTTTTCCAATGGGAGAGTATTGTTTGTCCGCATCAAATAAAAACCTCTCCAAAAGCTGTGTGGCTGAGATCACGCCGTCCACAGTGGGGATGTATTCGCCTATGTCCTTTACAAAATCGATCACCCGCTCTGTAGGGTTCGCCTGCAAGACCTCCTGGGTGTATATGCCAAGCTTTATGGTCTGACCGATGTTTATATCTCCCTTATCCGGCTTGATATCGCCGCTTATAAGCTTCATAAGGGTGGTCTTTCCGCAGCCGTTTTCACCGATAAAGCCCACTCTGTCGCCCTTTAGGAAATTGTAGGAAAAATCTTTTATAAGTACCTTTTCACCGTAGGAAAAAGAAATATTTTTAAGTTCTACGGTGCTTTTCCCCATTCTCGTGGAGGCGGATGAAAAGGAGAGTTCTTCCTTTATCTTTGGAGCTTCCGCATCCCTTAATGCTTCATATCTTTGGATGTGGGCTTTTTGCTTTGTGGAGCGGGCTCTTGCGCCGCGCCTTATCCATTCCACTTCACGCCTTAAGATATTCTGCCTCTTTTGCTCGGAGCTTTTAAGGGATTCCTCCCTGGCAGTCTTTCTCTCTAAGAACCCGGAGTAATTGGTGTCATAGCTGTAAATGTGGGAGTCATCGATCTCCACGATCCTGTCGCACACTTCATCCAGAAAATATCTGTCATGGGTTACCATGATAAGGGTCTTTTTGGACGCATTTAAAAACGGCACAGATATTCACACAAAAACTGCATCTGTTGCATTTGGTGTTTCTCCTGACATGGTGACACCTGAAATGAGAAGAACTGCAAAGGTTG
>JAGDCK010000232.1 GCA_017958585.1 Lachnospiraceae bacterium | reverse complement strand
ATGTCAAGAAGACGTATTATTGCCGGTAACTGGAAGATGAACAAGACTCCCAGCGAGGCAGTTGCACTTTGTGCAGAATTAAAGGATTTAGTAAAGAACGATGCAGTTGACGTAGTATATTGCGTTCCTGCAATCGATATCGTACCTGTTGCTGAGGCAATCAAAGGTACAAACGTACATCTTGGTGCAGAGAACTTCTACATCGAGGACAAGGGTGCTTTCACAGGTGAAATCTCAGCTCCCATGCTCAAGGATGCAGGTGTTGAGTACATCATCATCGGTCACTCTGAGAGAAGAGATATCTTCGGCGAGAACGATATCCTTATCAATGCAAAGGTTAAGAAAGCATTCGCTTCAGGACTTAAGCCCATCCTTTGCTGTGGAGAGTCACTTGCACTCCGTAAGGCAGGCACTTACAAAGAGTGGATCAAGAGACAGATCACATGGGATCTTGACGGCGTAACAGCTGATCAGGTAAAAGAACTTGTTATCGCTTACGAGCCTATCTGGGCTATCGGTACAGGCGAGACAGCTACAGCTGACCAGGCTGAGGAAGTTTGCGCAATGATCCGTGAGACCATCTGCGAGCTTTACGATGCTCCTACAGCTGAGGCAGTTCGTATCCAGTACGGCGGATCCATGAATGCAGGAAATGCAGCTGAGCTCCTTTCAAAGGACAATATCGACGGTGGTCTCATCGGCGGTGCAGCTCTTAAGCCTGACTTCGGCCAGATCGTTAATGCTTAATCATTGAACTGACATCAATATAACTATTAAAGGCGATTCCTTCGGGGATCGCCTTTCGTTGTAAAAAATGCACTAAAATAATCCGCAATTGGGGTATGATTTGGTTTTCTGAATTATTGTTATAAAAAAATGATTGTGATATATTTAACTAAGTAGAGAGTTATTTTACGTTTATATAGATTGAAAAGAGGTCCTTTTAAGTTGAAGAGAAAATATATCGTGGCATTAGCCCTTGTATCTGTTTTGTCAATTTCATTGTTTTCTGCCTGTGGCAGCGATAATACTTCCGTGAGCGAAGAAAGTACAAGCCTGACGGGAGAACTTCCTAAAGATGTGGAGGATAAGGCTGAAACCGAAGATCAGGAAACTGACAGTGAAGATAAGTCAGATTCTGAAGAGGTTACAGAGGAAACCGAAGAAGAAAATGTAAATGAAGCTGTGGCAGAAGAGGAAAATGCGGAAGAAGTCATCAATTATTCCTATACCGATTTTTCTGAGGTAATGTATGCGACAACCACAGTAAATATCAGAAACAAGCCCAGTAAAACCGGTGACAGGGTGGGTATCTTATGTGAAAATAATGAGATCCTCGTAACCGGTCAGTGCAACGAGACAAAATGGTACAGACTTGATTTTAACGGAAATGTGGGATATGTAAGCTATGATTTTCTTACAAACGAGAAGCCTGAGACTGAAGAAACTGTGACAGATGAAACTTCCGAGGATGAAGCAGGCGCGGAAACCGATGAGGCTTTACTTCCCGAAACGGAAGGCGGGGAAGCGGACGACGCTGCAAGTTCTGAACAGGAAAGCGACCCTGCAGATACCGAAGTCTAGAATAAGTCTATGTATATTTCCCTCTTTGCATTTGTATGTAAGGAGGGTTTTCTTTATATTTGCTAACTTTTTAAAATAGTTGTATTATATTATCCATGATGCCCGTCATGAGGCATTTGGGGAGGACTTTTTTTAATATGATAAATACAACCCTTTGTTATATAGAGCAGGATGGAAAATATCTGATGCTTCATCGCATCAAAAAGGAAAATGACCTTAACAAAGACAAGTGGGTAGGCGTAGGCGGAAAGTTTCTTGATGGGGAGACACCGGATGAATGTGTGGTCAGGGAGACCATGGAGGAAACCGGACTTAGGCTAACGGATTACAGGCTTAGGGGCGTTATTACCTTTTTGTCCGACATATACGAAGGGGAATATATGTATCTTTACACGGCCACGGGATTTGAGGGAGAGCTCACAGACTGTGATGAAGGTGTATTGGAATGGGTTGAAAAAGATAAGGTCTCTGAACTTCCCATATGGGAGGGCGACAAGCTCTTTTTTACAGAGTTAAACAGGGACAGGGGCTTTTTTACCATGATGCTTTGCTATGAAGGTGACAAATTAGTGTCGTGGGATTTTAAACTCCATTGATCTTCGAACCGGCATAAGCGTTTTGAATTTATTATTTTTTTGCTTTTTGGATTTGTATTGAAAGGATTGTTATGAAACAGAATAAGTTTATAGGCACGAAAGAGTTCTACAAGGTAACTCTTTCCCTTGCCGTACCTATTATGATCCAAAACGGTATTTCCAATTTTGTGGGCCTTTTGGATAATCTGATGATCGGTCGTGTGGGCACCAATGCGTTAAGCGGTGTTGCCATCGCCAATCAATTGATGTTTGTTTATTACCTGGTGGTGTTTGGTGCCACAGCCGGCGTGGGAATCTTTACAGCCCAGTATCACGGTGTTGGGGATGTGGACGGAATCAGATACACATTCCGCTTCAAGATCATGGTAAACACCGTTTTGACCCTTATATGTATCGGTGTTTTGTACATGTATGCCTCCCCTTTGATAAATCTTTATCTGCAGGGAGAGGGTGCAGCATCAGACGCCGCAGAGACATTAAGAATCGGTATCGATTATCTGAGACTGATGTTAATAGGCCTGATCCCGGTTGCACTTACAAATTCCTATGCGGGAACCTTGAGGGAAACCGGTGAGACCAGAGTTCCCATGATTTCATCGCTGGTAGCCATATTTGTAAATCTGGTGGGAAATTTCCTGCTTATTTACGGGTATCTGGGACTTCCGGCCCTGGGAGCAAGCGGCGCGGCCATCGCCACAGTTATATCCAGATTCGTGGAGCTCTTTGTGCTCATGATCTACACGGGAACCCACAAAAAGGCTCATCCCTTCATTGACGGTGCATTTAAGTCGTTCAGGGTGCCTGTTAATCTTGGAAGCAAGTTCCTGTTAAAGTCCATGCCCCTTATGCTAAATGAGACTTTATGGGCTCTTGGAAATACATTCATGAACCAGTGTTACTCCTTCAGAAGCCTTAATGCGGTGGCGGCTTTAAATATTGAGTCCACCATCTGGAATCTGCTGGGAGTTGCATTCCTTGCAATGGGAGATGCCGTGGGCATCATAGTGGGTCAGACCCTCGGAAAGGGAAAAATCGACGAGGCAAAGGACACTGCGAGAAAACTCATCGTATTTACCATGTTTTGCGGAACATTGTGCGGTATTTTCATGATAATAATAAGCCCCGTATTCCCGCTTTTGTATAACACAAACGAGACCATCCGGAGCATGGCCACAAAGTTCATATTCATATACGGTGCCTTTATGCCCCTGTATGCATTTACACATGGCACCTATTTTACCATCAGAAGCGGTGGCAGAACCGGTATCACTATGATATTCGACAGCTGCTTTGTGTGGCTTATATCAGCTCCGCTGGCGTTTATACTAAGCCGTTTTACTAAGATCGACGTGGTGATCATGCTTGCCATAGTTCAGTCCCTTGAACTCTTTAAGTGCATCCTCGGCGGAGCCATGGTCCATTCGGGAATCTGGGCAAGAAGTCTTGCAAGAAACGACTAGTTAAGATTTTACTACAGACAAAAGAGGATTGACGTGAATATTTTAAAAAAGATCATCCCCAACAGGGATACACTTAAAATAACATTAAACATGGCATGGCCTGCGGTTTTGGAAAGCTTTTTCATTGCCTTTGCGGGACTTGTGGATTCCTATATGGTAAGCAGCCTGGGTTCCACTGCGGTAGCAAGCGTTGGCCTGACCACTCAGCCAAAGTTCATGGGATTTTCCATGTTCTTTGCACTAAATGTGGCGGTTTCCGCATTGGTTGCAAGGCGTCTTGGCGAAAAGAAAAGGGATGAGGCTAACCGTATAGCGGTCACATCCTTTGCGTTCGTCATAGTCATGGCGGTAATAATAAGCATTGCTTTGGTGCAGCTTGCTTCCCCCATTATGAGACTTTGCGGTTCCACTCCCGAAACCCATGACGGGGCAGTTGAGTATTTCAGGATCATCATGGGTGGAATGATCTTTTCATGTATCTCCATGATAGTTAATGCCGCCCAGAGAGGTT
>JAGDCK010000231.1 GCA_017958585.1 Lachnospiraceae bacterium | reverse complement strand
ATGGAGATATGAGATCGATGAAAACACCGGCGACCTTACCATAAACGGTGTGGTATTAAATGAGATGAAGGGAGTATTCTCAAATCCCGACGAGATCTTTTCAAGAAACATTTTCGATTCCCTCTATCCCGACACGGAGTACGGGTTTGAGATCGGTGGAGACCCGGAAGTGATCCCCGAGCTTTCATATGAGGAGTTTCTTGATTTCCACAGAAGATATTATCATCCTTCAAACAGCTATATCTATCTCTACGGAAATATGGACATGGCTGAGAAACTGGATTTCATTGACAGGGAATATCTCTCAAAATATGACAGGCTGGAGATCGATTCCATGGTAAAGAGCCAGAAGGCTTTTGATGCACCCAGGAAAATGACTATCCCATGCCCCATAAATGACGATGAGGATGAGATCGAAAACACTTACGCATCTCTTAACTATGCATTCCCGGAAGGAACGGATCCCGAGACCTATGTGGCTATGGAGATTCTGGATTATGCTCTTTGTTCGGCACCTGGAGCATATGTTTACCAGAAACTTATGGACAAGGGCCTTGGAAACGAGATCTACTCAGACTATGAAAACGGCATCAAGCAGCCTTTCTTTTCATTTGTATCAAGGGGTATCGAAAGAGAGCGTTTCGGTGAATTTGAGGCGGCTGTAAAGGAAGCTCTCACAGATATAGTCAATAACGGCTTTGACAAAAAAGCCCTGCTTGCAGGTATCAATACATTTGAGTTTAAATTCAAGGAGGCAGACAGCGGCAGAACTCCCGTGGGACTTATCTACGGAATCCAGATGCTGGACAGCTGGCTTTACAATGAGGATGCTGTATTTGACCTGTTGGAGATAAATAACGTATTTGAGTCACTTAAGAAAAAAGTTGACACAGGATACTTTGAGGGCCTTGTAAAGAAGCATTTCCTGGAAAACAGTCATGCCACACTCCTTACCATGATCCCCGAAAAGGGCCTTCAGACAAAGAAGGATGAGGAGGAAAGAGTCCGCCTTGAAAAGTTAAAAGCTTCCATGAAGGCAGAGGAACTTGAAAGCATCAGGGAAAAATGCGAAGCCTTGAAAGTATGGCAGGAAACTCCCGATTCAGAGGAAGCACTTGGCAGGATCCCTCAGTTGAAACTCTCTGACCTTGAGAAAAAGGCGGAAAAGCTTACAAATCAGGTTGTGGAGCATGAGGGAGTAAAGATCCTGTTCCATGATCTTTTTACAAAGAAGATCGGCTATATCAGACTGATATTTAGCATTGATGAGATACCGCTTGAGTATTTAAAGTACCTGGGAATCTTCAAAGGGTGCTTCAGCGTCATGGATACGAAGAATTATAAATATGCTGATCTTAACAACGAGATCAATTTAAAGACCGGCGGAATCTATCCTGTCACAAATATGTATAACAGCTGTGTAAAAAAGGATGAATACAAGCTTACATTTGAGATCAAATTAAAGGCATTTTATGAAAACATCCATGATGCCTTTGAATTCGTAAAGGAGCTTATCCTTAATACAAAATATGATGATGGGAAGAGACTTCGCGAGATCATAAGTGAGGGAAAGAGTACCCTGCAGGGACAGATGATGCAAAGCTCCCACAGCGTGGCTCTTCACAGATCCGCTTCATATGTTAACAGACATTCAAAGATTAACGAGATCATTAACGGTGTGGATTTCTACGAATTTGTATCTGACCTTGATGAGCATTTTGATGAGAAAAAGGAAGAGATCGTTGCAGCATTAATTACTCTGGTAAAAATGATATTCAGAGAAGAGAATCTCATGTTTGACTTTATAGGAGACAGGGAAGGACTTGAGATCCTTGAAAAAGAGATCGCTTCCGTAAAGAAATATCTCTTTACCGAGGAAGTTAAAAAGGAAAGATACGTTCCGGAACTTAAGATCTTAAACGAGGGACTTACCACTTCCGGAAGAGTACAGTTCGTGTGCAGAGGCGGTATGTTTATAGATGACCTTAAGGATTACAAGGGTTCTTTAAAGGTATTAAATAACGTTCTGACATACGGCTATCTTCATGAGAGTGTGAGAGTAAAGGGTGGTGCCTACGGATGCTTTGGAGGATTTTCCAGAAACGGATACGGATTCTTTATTTCTTACAGAGATCCTAATCTTAAGGGAACCGTTGACGTGTTTGAAAAGGTACCCGAGGCTGTGGAAAACTTAGAATTAAATGAAAAGCAGCTTGAGGGCTTTGTGATAAGTACCACGGGAGATTTGGATAAGCCCATGACCCCGTCCCTAAAGGGTCTCACGGACTTAACAGCATATATGCAGGGACTTACGGATGAGATGCTCCAAAAGGAGAGGGATGAGATATTAAACACTTCCCTTGAGGATTTAAGGGGACTGTCAAAATATATGAAGGCAATCCTTGATAATAACATCATCTGCGTTGTGGGAAATATCGATGCGATCAACAGGGAGAAGAACCTGTTTGGTACCATCAGAAATCTGGTATAAATTTTTTAGATCAGGCTGTGAAAGGGGAGTTTTTAAGATGAAGAAAAAGTTACTTAGTATTACCGGTCTGTTTTTGGCTGCATCCTTTGTTCTTTACGGCTGCGGCTCGGGGGAAACTTATAAAAGTGCCGATTCAACAAGCTTTGCAGTAGCTGAGTCGGCAAATGCATATGATTATGATTATGAGTCCTTTGGCACGGATTATGATTCCGGGGATTATACTATGGATTCTCAGGCAGAGATCGAAAAGGATACTTCACAAAAGATCATAACCACAGTCCATATGGATATTGAGACAAGAGAATATGACAAACTTTTGGGTGTCATCGACTCCTCCGTAAAAAATGCCGGCGGATATGTTGAATCCTCCAGTGAATACAATTACGGATACAATTATTCCACCAGAAGAAACGCAGACCTTACGGTCAGGATCCCTTCCGCAAAGCTTGACGATTTTTTATCCAATGTATCAAGCTATGGAAATGTGACATCAAAGCATGTTGATACCGAGAATGTGACTCTTCAGTATGTGGATCTTCAAAGTCACAAGGCAGCTCTTGTGGCAGAGGAGAGTAGACTCCTGGAACTTCTGGGTATGGCTGATACCCTGGAGGACGTCATAACCATTGAGGATAAGCTCACGGATGTCAGATACAGGATCGACAGCATGGAAAGCCAGCTTAGGACCTTTGACAACAAGATCGATTATTCCACGGTATATATATCAGTTTCTGAGGTTGAGGTATTTACTCCCGTTGAGGAGGAGACCGTTGGAAGCCGTATAAAGAGCGGATTTATGGAATCCCTTGACAATGCAACGGACATAGTCGTAAATTCCTTTGTATGGTTTGTATCAAACCTTCCGGAGATCGTTCTCTTTGTAATATGTATTGCCATTGCCGTATTTGTGATCAGAAAGATCAACAAGAGAAGTTATAAAAAAAGATATGGCGACGCAGGTGCAAAAAAGGAAAAGGCCGGGAGAAAGAAAGCATTTAACAGGAAAAACACAGAAAACGCAGATGCGGTAGCAAATGCATCAGGTGCAACAAGCGCAGAAACCGCAGTTAAAGATGAGGTAGATAATATTAATGGCTCAGGATCCCAAATTTAAATCAGGATTTGTAACTCTTATAGGTCGTCCCAATGTGGGAAAGTCCACACTTATGAATACGCTTATCGGTCAAAAGATAGCTATCACCAGCAGTAAGCCCCAGACCACCAGAAACCGTATTCAGACAGTTCTCACCACTGAGGAAGGTCAGATAGTTTTCCTGGACACACCGGGAATTCATAAGGCAAAAAACAAGCTTGGCGACTACATGGTTTCCGCCGCAGAGCGAACCATGAACGAGGTGGATGTGGTGCTCTGGCTCGTGGAGCCCACCACTTTTATCGGCGCAGGCGAGAGACATATAATCGATCAGTTAAAGGGTGTCCGCACCCCCGTGATCCTGGTGATCAACAAGGTTGATACGGTTAAAAAGGAAGAGATACTTAAATTTATCGATGCCTACAAAAATGAGCTGGATTTTGCGGAGATCGTACCGGTTTCAGCACTAAAGGGCACAAACACGGATGAACTTGTGAGCACTGTTTTTAAATATCTGCCCTACGGTGAAGCCTTCTACGATGAGGATACCATAACAGACCAGCCCATGCGCCAGATCGTGGCGGAGCTTATCAGGGAAAAGGCGCTTAGACTTTTGTCGGAGGAGATCCCTCACGGAATAGCCGTCACCATCGAGAGCATGAAGGAGCAGGGAAAGATCTGCCACATTGAGGCCACAATAGTCTGTGAGAGAGATTCTCACAAAGGCATCATAATAGGTAAGGGCGGAGCCATGCTTAAAAAGATAGGCTCCCAGGCAAGACCCGAGATCGAGGACATGCTGGAGATGCAGGTCAACTTAAAGATCTGGGTGAAGGTCAGAAAAGACTGGAGAGATTCGGATATTCTCCTTAAAAACTACGGATATAATCCAAAGGATCTGAAGATGTAGGTAGATTATGCCTGATTTTATAACTGTCACCGGTATGGTGCTTAAAAATGCCCCCATTGGAGAGGCGGACAACAGAATAACACTTCTCACACTGGAAAAGGGCAAGATCTCAGCCTTTGTGCGGGGAGCCAGAAAGCCTACGGGAAGGTTTGCCGCTATTTCAAATGTGTTTACCTTCGGAAAGTTTAAACTCTATGTCAAAGGCGATTCCTACTCCGTGGGAGAATGTAATGTGATAAATTACTTCGAAGATCTGATGAAGGATTACGAAGGGGCATATTACGGCATATATTTTTGTGAGATCGCCGACTATTATTGCAGGGAAAACAATGACGAAGCTTTGATGTTAAAACTTTTGTACCAGTCCCTCAGAGCCATACTTTCAGATTCAATACCAAACAACCTGGTAAGAGCCATATTTGAACTTAAGAGTATCATGGTAAACGGTGAGTATCCGGGAGCCCCACAGGATATGAAACTTGGAAATACCACTCTTTATACTCTGGAATATATTTTTAATACAAATGTGGAGAAACTTTTCACTTTTACCCTGGAGGATGAAGCCTTAAATGAGGTGGTAAAAGTGGCCGACAAATACAGAAAACGCTTTATGGAACGGAAGTTCAAAAGTCTTGAAATACTTGAAACTCTGTGCTAAAATCTGTTAAGGTTTGTGCAAATGCGCGACCTTAGCAGATTTTTTTATATAAAGAGGTATTTTGATGAAGAAAAAATGGATATCTTTACTTTCCGTGATATCCTTGTCATTCCTGCTTGCGGGATGCGGAGAGGTTTATCTTCCTGAAACTGTGACGGAATCTTCCATATATGTAAGCCCCGAAGGCGCCATCACATATTGCCTGGTGGAGAGCTTTGAGGCCGATTACTATGATGTGGACGAGCTTTCCGATATGGCAAAGGTGGAGACTTCCGAGTATAACAACGGCAAGGGCAGCGAAAAGGTAAAGATCGATGAGATAAATGCATTTGACGGGAAAGTTCTTATCAAATATGAATTTTCAGATGTTGATTCCTTCAATGATTTTACGGGACTTAGCCTTACATATACGACTGTCGGAGATTACCTTACTTCTCAGGTGGTATCCGAGAACATGATCGATCCCAAAAAGGGCAATGCCATGGACGGGAAAATGTTTGATAAGCTCTCCGCAAAACATATCATTGTATCCGAGACGGACGCCGCGCTCTACTACGGAGGAAAACTTCTGTATATGTCGGACAACGGCGGAGTCGGAGATGACGGTGGGGTTCGCCCCTACGAAGAAGGAGAGAAGATCACACTTATCATCAATAAATAAAAAATCGAAATTTAACATATTTGAAAGGTTGGAATTATTATGGAAAAGACAATGGACAAAATCGTAGCTCTTGCAAAAGCGAGAGGATTTGTATATCCCGGTTCAGAGATCTACGGCGGACTTGCAAACACTTGGGACTACGGAAATCTCGGTGTTGAGCTCAAGAACAATGTAAAACGCGCATGGTGGCAGAAATTCGTGCAGGAGAATCCTTACAACGTTGGTGTTGACTGCGCGATCCTTATGAACCCTCAGACATGGGTGGCTTCAGGTCACCTTGGAAGCTTCTCAGATCCTTTGATGGACTGCAAGGAGTGTCACGAAAGATTCAGAGCTGACAAGATTATTGAGGAT
>JAGDCK010000004.1 GCA_017958585.1 Lachnospiraceae bacterium | reverse complement strand
GTCGAAACGAAGGGGCGGAGGAACAAGTACGCCGTCAGCGTTTCTGGTGCACTGAGAAGCTGTGAACTTGTATGCACCGTGTGATGTTCCGATAGCGATTGCAAGTGAATCACAGCCTGTCTTGGATACGAAATCCTCAACCTCTTCGGGACGTGTGTAGCTCTCGTGACCTGCCTCAACCACAACCTCGTCATCTATACCTGCAAGAGTACCAAGCTCTGCCTCAACTACAACTCCGTGAGCATGAGCATACTCAACTACCTGCTTTGTTAAAGCAATATTATCTTCGAAAGACTTAGAAGAAGCATCGATCATAACTGATGTGAAACCGCCATCGATACAGTCCTTGCAAAGCTCGAAGCTGTCACCGTGATCAAGGTGAAGTACGATAGGAATATCGGGATGCTCTTTAACTGCTGCCTCTACAAGCTTAACAAGGAAAGTGTGGTTTGCATAAGCACGTGCTCCCTTTGATACCTGCAGAATAACAGGGCTCTTTAACTCATCAGCAGCCTCTGTGATACCCTGAACGATTTCCATGTTGTTTACATTGAAAGCGCCGATAGCGTATCCGCCGTGATAAGCTTTTTTAAACATTTCTGTTGATGTAACTAAAGCCATCTAAATGTCCTCCTTATATATGTGCGATAAATTTCTTTTCACAACGCATTTTACTCCATTTTAATGCTTGCCGTCAACCTAAAGGATACTTATTTTTCAGCGACTGCCCGTATTTTTTTGATATTGTAACGCTTTAATGTCAAAAACACTTTCTCATCAACTTTTTCCCCGGGCATTATAATGGGAATGGCTGGTGGACATGACAGGGAATAGGATGCGCAGATCCTGCCTAAGCTGTTCTCAGCATCCACATATTCTCCATCAGAAAAAAAAGCTTCTCGGATACTCAAAACTCTCTCGGGACGATGATAAAAAAGTTCTTCCCTTGTGGCATCGCCTGTACAAATCTGTCTTTCCGATCCAAACTTTCCGGATTCCTTTATCTGTAAAAAGATACCTTTAAGTCTGTCAAATACATCCTCGCCGTTTTCAGGGCTTATCATCAAGACCACATGGTCGATATCGCAGAATTCCGCTTCCGCACCAAGCTCGCGTAACTTTTCACCCAGTAAAATTCCGGTCGAATCGCCGTTTCCGCAAGTCTTAACCGTAATTTTTAATGGATCGGATCCGCAAATAAAAAATCCAATCTCCCGCAGAAACTTTTTAAACCTGTCTGACCTTTCACAAAACAAGGCAAGTTTTTCTCTGTATCCCTCAAAAATATATTTATTGCAAAAATCCAGTGACTCAAGTATGGGATAGGAAGGTGATGTGGAGCCAAAAAGCGCCATACCGGCCTTTACGTTTTCATATAAAACTTCCGACACATCCTTTGAAAAATGAAGATATGCGGCCCCGGTTAAAGCCGGCAGCGTCTTGTGAGCCGAGTCACAGCACATGTCCGCCCCAAGGTCCAAAGGATGCCTGTAACCCGTATATTTTTCAGGTAAGAACTTAAAATATGCGCCGTGGGCATTATCAACCAGCAGCAGAGTTTTCGCCTCGTGGCACACTTTTGACAAAGCCGCCACGTCCACATTTCCTCCAAGATAATCAGGAGTTGTGATATACACAGCCATGGGGGGCTTATCACACTCAGAAAGCCTTCGCTTTAAGTTTTCTGCCGTGATATGGCAGGAGCAGAGTCCGTCATGATTTTCATCAGGCCATATCCAGTCCACATCAAGGTCTAAAAGGGCCGCTCCATGCATAAAAGCGCCGTGGGCATTTCTTCCGGCCAACACTTTTTTTGAAAACTCATTCCCGTTAATCCTCTTATTATAAAGATAAGCCAGATAAAGCATTGTCTTTATGCACTGGGATGAGCCCTCAGTGGAATACACTGTCCTGCCGGACTCCCAAAGGGAAGAAGCGTTATCTTCGCTCTCACGGATTATCCCTTCCGGGTGATACAGATTGTCAGCCCCTTCTATCTCCGTGATATCCCAGGGGTAAGTGTTTAAAAAACTGTAGTTTTCCCCTGTTCCAAGAAATGCCGCGCCTTTATGGCCCGGCATATGAAGTCTGATGGTCTCAGAATTTCTGTATTCATTTACAAAGTCAATGATTGGAGTATTCATCGGATCCTCTTTAAAGTCCTTCGTTCTCGGCTACGCGCATCATGATGGCACACTCGATACGCTTTTTAAAAAGTTCACAACCCGGCTTGTACACGCCCCTTATGGTTCCCGATGCATGGAAAGCATTTGCGGCACAGCCTCCTGAGCAATAAAGCTTTGCCCAACAGTCCTTGCACTCTTCTCTCGCATAGGCGTTACAGCTTCTAAACTCATCTCTCAATGCGTCATTTGTGACTCCGTCGTAGATATTTCCAAGTTTGTACTTTTCCTCACCCACAAACTGGTGACAGGGATAGAGATCACCCCAGGGAGTTACTGCCATATATTCCGTTCCTGAACCGCATCCTGAGATTCTCTTGTAAATGCAGGGTCCCTCTGTGAGGTCAAGCATGTAGTGATAGAAGGTGATGGGCTTTCCCTCTTTTTCACGTCTGAGCATATCCTTTGCAAGGATCTCATATTGCTCCTTTACGATCTCGATGTCCTCGGGAGTTAAGCTTGCAGGATCATCCGGTGCTCCCACAACAGGCTCCATGGAAAGTTCTGTAAATCCAAGGTCCGCCATGTGGAACACATCGTTTGTAAAGTCGGGGTTTGCATGGGTAAAGGTTCCCCTCATGTAATAGTTCTTGCCGCCTCTTGCCTCCACAAGCTTTTTAAACTTGGGAACAATGGTATCATAGCTGCCCTTGCCTGTATAATCCACGCGGAGTCTGTCATGGATCTCTTTCCTTCCGTCCAGTGACAATACCACGTTACTCATCTCTTTATTTGCAAATTCGATCACATCGTCATCGATAAGCATTCCGTTGGTGGTAAGTGTAAATCTGAAATTCTTGTGGTGCTCCTTTTCAATGCTTCTGGCATACTTTACCAGATCCTTTACCACTTTCCAGTTCATAAGGGGCTCGCCCCCAAAGAAATCCACTTCCAGGTTTGTTCTGCTGCCTGAATTTTCAACCAGAAAATCCAGCGCCCTCTTACCCACTTCAAAGCTCATAAGCGCTCTGTCGCCGTGATATTTTCCCTGGCTTGCAAAACAGTATGAGCAGTTCAGATTGCAGGTATGAGCCACATGGAGGCATAATGCCTTTACCACGTTTCCGCTTCTCTCCTTGAAGGTTCCTGCCAGATCCTCATAGGTATCGGGAGTAAAAAGCTTTCCTGCTGCCTTTAATTCCTCCACATCCTCTATACAATATTCCAGATCCTCTCTTGTGACATCCTCTCTGTCGCTGTACTTTTCAAGCATAGCGGTTATGATCTCTTCCTTTGTGGAAGTTTCAAACATCTCAATGATGTCATAGGCCACATCATCCACTGAGTGGACCGAGCCCGAACATGTATCCAGAACTATATTAAATCCGTTTAATTTATATTGGTGAAGCATATAAATCCTTTCTAAAAACGTAAAAGGTGCCGCCTTATTAAGACGGCACCCTGCATTGTTGATCAAAATTAATTACTTATCGTTCTCGCACTTCTGATTTGCAACTCCGCAACTTGTCTTGCATGCTGACTGGCATGAAGTCTGGCACTCGCCACATCCGCCGTTCTTTGCGCTCTCGCAAAGGTTACGTGTCTCAAGAGTCTTGATTCTTTCCATGTTTATATCTCCTATTCGTATTAATATTTGCCATTAAAACAAAATTCTAAAATAAGGTTAACATAGTGGACACCTAAAATCAAGAATAAATTGCCCGCTAAATTGCCGTTTCCCCACCTATTATATCCAGGGAATCATATCCCACATCGCACCTTAAAAACAAAACTTTTACGCCCTTTGCCACTGCCTCCCTGTAGGCCTTTGCAAATTCGGGGTCCGTAATGTCATTGGGTCTTACTTCAGCAATCCCGGGCATCTGTATCACGAAAGCGATACAAGCCCTGTATCCGTCCTTCAAAGCTTCCGCCAGTTCCCTCAGATGCTTTGCGCCTCTTTCTGTGGGAGCATCCGGGAAAAAGCCGACACCGTCCACTTCCAGGGTGCAGCCCTTTACCTCCATGAGATACTTTTCATCGCCCTTTTCCATATAGAAATCGATCCTTGATTTTCCATAGGTATATTCAGGCTTTACATAGGTATAATCCTGTTTTTTAAGCCACTCGTAAACTACTTTGTTCGGTGCCTGGCTGTCCATGTTTATCCATCCAAGGCCATCCTTTTTTACCATCACCAGGTCGTATTTTGTCTTTCTGTCGGGATTGTCCGACTCCTCAAGGCGCACAGAAACGCCGGGCAGGAGCAATTCCTTGCACCGCCCGGTATTTTTTACATGAACCGTTTCTTTTTTGGTATCGCCATTTAAATTTACAAACACATGGGCCACAAAGCGGTTGGGCCTGTCTATAAATGTGCCTTCAACTATTTTTTTGTATCGCATGGCTACTTATCCTTTGATTTATTCTGCCACAGTAAATTCCACACTCACCTTAAAGAAATCTCCGTCCACAGTAAGGTCAAGTTTTCCGCCCATAAGGTCCGTGAGGCTCTGAGCTATGCTGAGTCCCAGGCCGTGGCCCTCGCCGCCCCTGGCGCTGTCACCCCTTGAAAATCTCTCAAGAAGTTCCTCTGCAGGCACGTTTAAGCCTACAGCTGAAGTATTTTTAAATATCATCTCAGCCCTGTTGCCTTTCTTTACAAGATCCACGTAGGCTCTGGTTCCGGGTTGAGCGTATTTGTAAATATTCACCATGAGGTTGTCGATTACTCTCTGCAGGTGGTTT
Organism: Lachnospiraceae bacterium; assembly: GCA_017958585.1. GTDB lineage: Bacteria > Bacillota > Clostridia > Lachnospirales > Lachnospiraceae > RGIG10340. The sequence goes on along the minus strand of JAGDCK010000004.1, from coordinate 1,100 downwards.
ACATCAGCCATGATCTCAACGGGAGGCTCGGGAGTATTCACATGAAGTTCGATATTTTTTTCTCTTAAGCGTTCCTCATATTCCCCGATAACCTGAGTCAATGCAACGGTCAGCTCGCACTTTGTAAGATCCACGCTTAAGTTTCCGGTGGAAGCCTTTGACGCCTCGATCAGGTCTTCGATGAGCTTCTTTAATTTCTCTGACTGGCGTGAGAGCACATCCAGATATTCCGCAGCATTTTCGCTCTCGGGCCCCTCTTTTTTCAAAAGATCCACATAGCTTACTATGGAAGTAAGAGGGGTCTTGATATCATGGCTCACATTTGTGATAAGCTCTGTCCTTAAATGCTCGCTCTTTATCCTCTCATCCACAGCCTTTCCGATGCCGTCGTCTATATCATTTAAGTATTCGGCCATTTTTTTGAAGTCAAAAAACATTTTTGAAGTATCGATCTTTGAGTTAAGCTCACCCTTTGCCATGTTTTCTGCAGCTTTTTTTACCCTGTCAAAATGCACAGCCATGGCTATGGTCACAAGGCCAAGCACGATGGTTTTTATGATCCAGTAAAAATACAGGCCCTCACTGTAAGGGGATGAGCCGTGATATATAACAAGCTCCAAAACAGATACTGCGCCAAATATCACGCATGCCCTGAATATCATACCGAAATGACCGTTTACGGTACCGACAAATCCGGACAGTATGCGGATAATGATCCAGCAGAACAATACCATGCATAATGTGGCTGATACAAATGCAACTACAGCGATCAGATATCTGAAGTTGTAAAGAGCATTCATGATCCTGTCCGCCTGAACAAAGAGGTCGTTTTGTGAATAATCAAGAGGGGACTGTACATAGGAAAATACGTAATAATTGTCTCCTCTTACCTTTCTCTCACTCATGACCACGCAGTTCTCTTCACGGTCAAATGTATATCCTGTTGTATAGATCGGATAGTCGCTTATTTCCGCATTATAATACATTTGCACTTCTTCGAACTGTGCCCTGTAATCAAGTTCGGGCAGATAGAACTTTGAACCGGCTTCCGCGTCTCTATACCCGTGTTTTATATAATCCTCGACAAGCTGTTTGTCAGC
>JAGDCK010000230.1 GCA_017958585.1 Lachnospiraceae bacterium | reverse complement strand
ACTTAAGGCCGGTGTCATTTTCCTTCTGAAACTGTTCGTAAGCCCTCTCTATGGCATAGCTTGAGAGATTGTTGATATCTGTCTCCTCAACCTCTTTGTCCGATTCAAACTCAGTCTCCGCATGGGTTGTAACTGTCTTAAGCACACGACCCGCTGCGGCGATGCAGACATCTTTAAGTTCCACATTAAGGTCTTCCTCTAACTGTTCCTTCACCGTCTTTATGCTGGAACCCACCTTTATGATATCGTGGATCTGTCCGTCCAGCATTGCTCTGGTCTCATGCTCTTTTGATCTCTGACCGATGACATGGAATTTATTATCCTTCATAAATCCCACGGTACCCACAATACTTCTGGTACCGATATCAAGTCCGAATACAAGTTGTCCCTGACCCTCTCTAGTTAATGACCTTTGAAGCCCTCCAGTAATTTATCTATTTTGCCATAGACATAGCTTAATTCCCCGCTGTTGTCTATTATTACATCACAGTTTTTTCTAAATTCTTCATCAGACAATTGATTTGAAAGTATGGAATCGATCTTAGCATCATCATAACCGCGGCTTTCCTTTAATCGCTTCCTTCTGACTTCAGGATCCGCATAAACATACCAAAGTTCGTCCACCACACCTTTGTACCCTGCCTCAATCAGAAGCGCCGCTTCCACAAAGAAAAAATCATATTTTCCGCTTTCCTTTGCTTCCTCAAAAGCATTAAGCAAAAACTCTCTGACGGCAGGATGAACAATATCATTTATCTTTGTAAGGAGACTTTCATCCTCAAAGATAGCCCCGGCCATCTTCTTTTTGTCTATGTTTCCCTCTTCATCCAAAATTTTCTCAGACAAAAGAGAGACGATTTTTTCATAACAGTCAGTGCCTTTTTCATACAAAAGATGAGCCACATTATCCGCCGGGTATATCACACAATTGTAATTATCCCGGATGTAGTCAAGGACTGCGCTCTTTCCCGCACCGACTCCTCCTGTAATGCCTATAAACTTCATATTAAAGTTTCATCCGCCTTTTATTATTTTGCATCAAACCAATCATTTCCCACATGGAGATCGATCTTTAATTCAACCTTGAGGTCCGCAGCATTCTGCATGGAATCCGTAAGGATCTCCCTCACCTTTTCCACCTCATCCTCTGCGGTCTCGATCAAGAGTTCATCGTGCACCTGCAGAAGGATCCTGGACTTAAGATTTTCTTCTTTGATCCTCTTCCATGCCTTTATCATGGCAATCTTCATGATATCCGCCGCCGTTCCCTGGATGGGTGAATTCATGGCAACACGCTCACCAAACTGTCTCATCATGAAATTTTTCTGGGACAGTTCGGGAATGGGGCGTCTCCGTCCGTAAATGGTAGTAACAAAGCCGTTTTTCTTTGCATTTTCCACTGTCTCATCAAGGTATCTCTTGATTCCCGGGAAAGTCTTAAAATACTGCTCTATATAATTTTCAGCTTCTTTTCTGCTAATGGAAAGATCCTGACTGAGTCCAAAGGAGCTGATACCGTATACGATTCCGAAATTGACGGCCTTGGCGTTCCTTCTCTGAAGGTCCGTCACTTCCTCGACGGGTGTATTAAACACCTTGGAAGCGGTCATTCTGT
>JAGDCK010000229.1 GCA_017958585.1 Lachnospiraceae bacterium | reverse complement strand
GCTGCAGGAAAGATCCACTCCGATTTCGAACGCGGATTTATCAAGGCAGAGGTTGTCAATTACAAGGATCTTCTGGAACAGGGATCCCTTTCCGCTGCCCGTGAAAAAGGACTTGTGGGCATGGAAGGCAAGGATTATGTTGTTCGTGACGGAGATGTTATCCTGTTTAGATTCAACGTATAAGGAGCATCGATATGAATGTTATGGACATTGAATTCCCTAATTTAGGGATATATCTTAAGGGAGTGCCAAAGACTATTCACTTATTCGGCTCCTTTACCATCGCCTACTACGGCGTGATCATTGCAATAGGCATTTGTTTGGGAATCCTCCTTGCAGCGCATCTTGCTAAAAAATACGGCGGAAACCCTGACGTTGTCTGGGATTTTGCAATCTATGCAGTGATCTTTTCCATTGTGGGAGCACGAATATATTACGTGATCTTTTCATGGGATTATTATAAATATGATATTCTCAGTATTTTTAATCTGAGAAACGGCGGTATCGCCATATACGGAGCCGTTATCGGCGCATTTACAACCCTCTTTGTATATTGCAGGGTAAAGAAGATCAGTCCTTTAAAACTGGGAGACTATTGTGTGCCGGGACTTGCTCTCGGACAGGCCATCGGAAGATGGGGGAATTTCATGAACAGGGAGGCTTTCGGTGAATACACCGACAACCTTTTTGCCATGAGACTTCCCGTAAACATCGTAAGAGTAAGAGACATCTCCGAAAATATCGCAGCACATATGGAGGAGGGGGCTGACTTTATTCAGGTTCATCCCACTTTCCTGTATGAGAGCATGTGGAACTTCGCACTGTTAATACTCCTTTTAGTATGGTGGAAGCACAAAAAGTTTAACGGCGAGATCATCTTAATGTACCTTGGAGGGTACGGTCTCGGAAGACTCTGGATCGAGGGCCTTAGAACCGATCAGCTTCTATTCCCCGGTACAAGTGTGGCTGTAAGCCAGGTTCTTGCAGGAGTTTTGGTGGTCTTTGCAGTTGTGTGCGAGACAGCAGTACTCTTAAAAAGAAAAAAGTCTGCGGTGGCAGAAAAATAAAAAATACATATATTGTGTAATATTTGTGGGATTATCCCCCACCTTACACCACATTTTGAGCAAAAGCTCGGCAAACCCTTGCCGGGCTTTATTTTTTTGCAAAAATTCTTCTTGAAAAACCTTGCCAAACAGGGTATTTTATATTAAAATTAAGTCAAAAGTGGAGAAAAGTGGTAGAAAGTGTCACAAAGTGGTAGATTTAAAGGCTGCCCGGCACACTAAAAACGACTGGTGGTGATTAGCTATGTTCATGAGTGAATACAATCATACAGTTGATGCTAAGGGCAGGTTGATCATTCCCGCAAAATTCAGAGAGAGTCTCGGCGAAGAATTCGTCATCTCCAAGGGAATGGATGGCTGCTTATTTGTGTATGCCAACGAAGACTGGGCCGCTTTCGAAGAAAAACTTACTTCACTTCCTCTTATTAACAAAGAGGCCAGACAGTTTGCCAGATATTTTCTGGCGGGAGCTGCAAGCGTTGAACTGGACAAGCAGGGCAGGATACTGATCCCTCAGAGCCTCAGAGATTTCGCGGGACTTGAAAAGGACGTGGTTCTTGTGGGCGTTGGAAGCAGGATCGAAATCTGGAGTAAAGAGAAATGGGATGATGCTTCGTCCGATGAGAATCTGGATGATATCGCAAATGCCATGGGAGCCCTGGGACTTACCATTTAGAACACGGAGAGAGCATGGAATTCAATCATTATTCGGTACTGCTTAATGAGACAATCGAAAACCTGAATATAAAGCCTGACGGAATATATGTTGACGGAACTCTCGGCGGCGGCGGCCATGCATTTGAAGTGTGCAAGAGACTTGAAAACGGTCGGTTTTTCGGAATAGACCAGGATGAGGATGCCATAAAGGCTGCGAGCAGGAGACTTTCGGAGTTTGGAGACAAAGTCACCGTCATCAGAAGCAATTACTGCAATATGAAGGCAGTTCTGGAAGAGAGAGGCATCACAAAGGTTGACGGCATAGTGCTCGATCTGGGCGTAAGCTCTTACCAGTTTGACACAGAGGAGAGAGGTTTCTCCTACAGATTTGATGGACCTCTCGACATGAGAATGGACAGAAGACAGAACCTCACCGCAAAAGAGATCGTGAATGAGTACAGCGAGATGGAACTTTTCAGGATCATCAGAGATTACGGCGAGGACAAATTCGCAAAGAATATCGCAAAACACATTGTGGCTGCAAGACAGAAGAAACCAATCGAAACCACATTTGAGTTAAACGATGTGATAAAGGCAGCGATCCCTGCAAAGATGAGAACAAACGGACATCCTTCCAAACAGACATTTCAGGCTTTGAGGATCGAGTGTAACAGAGAACTCGAGGTGTTAAGAGACTCCCTTGACTCCTTCATAGATCTGTTAAATCCCGGCGGAAGGCTTTGCATCATCACATTCCATTCCCTGGAAGACAGGATCGTTAAATCAAAATTTAAGACAAAAGAAAACCCCTGCACATGTCCTCCCGAATTTCCGGTGTGCGTGTGTGGCAAAAAATCCGAAGGAACGGTAATCACAAAGAAACCCATATTGCCCTGTGAAAATGAACTTTTGGAAAATTCCAGGTCAAAGAGTGCAAAACTCAGGGTGTTTGAGAAAAAATAAACTTGGCCCCTAAGGGCAGACTTCACGGATGAGGTCTTTTACGGAAAGCAGGATGGCTTATGGCAAACAACAGAAGAACAAACACAACACAAAATGAATATAGAAGAAGCGCCTACGTGTATGGAAATGCGGTTAGAAAAGAAGTTCCCGTTTACAGGGACAATACCCTCAGAAGAGAGCTTGAGAGACCGATTGAGAGGACGGACAGAAACCGTAATACCTTACAGAGACAAAAGAGTGGCTTAAACCTGGGCTTTATGGCTTTCATAGTGGCAGCACTTGCAGCCAGTGCCTACATATTAATCGGATATATACAACTTCGCTCAGAGGTCACAAATACAACAAAAACAATATCAGCTATGGAAAGTCAATTAAACGACTTGCGTGTTGCCAATGATGAGGCTTATACTAGGATAAACAGCGGAATCGATTTGGATGAGATAAAGGATATCGCCATCAACAGATTCGGAATGATTTATGCACAGGAAGGCCAGATTATAGTCTATTCTGATGCCGGAAATGACTATATGAGGAGCGTTGACAATGACTGACGGTTATAAAAAATTTACCATAAAGATGCAAAAGAAGCTGGTAGTACTCGTGATCTTCGTACTACTGGCTTTTGTAGGTTTAGCTGTAAGACTCGTATTTATCGTAAAAGGAAATGCCACGGAATATGAGAAGCAGATTCTGTCCCAGCAGCGGTACGACTCGGATGTGCTCCCTGCAAAAAGAGGGGACATCGTGGATGCCAAGGGAACCATACTGGCAACCAGTGAAAAGGTATACACTTTGTTTTTAGACTGCGCCATGTTAAACGGCACGGAGGATTTCATGGAACCCACCATGGCGGCGCTTTCATCAGTATTTCCTGAACTTAACATGGGAGAAGTAAGGCAGTTTATAGCTTCAAACCCCAGATCCAAGCATTACGTTCTCTTAAAACAGCTTCCCTTTGACAGAAAACAGGCCTTTGAGGAAGCGGCAAAAGAGGATAAAAACATAAAGGGTGTTTTCTTTGATGATGAATATATCAGAAAATACCCCGAAAACAGCGTGGCCTCAGATGTTATAGGATTTACCACATCCGACGGAAGCGGTCTTTACGGACTGGAAGAATATTACAATGAGGAATTAAACGGTACCAACGGCCGTGAATACGGTTATGTGAATGATGATTCCGCCTTTGAGAGAACCACCATCGCAGCTTCCGACGGATATACCGTTCATTCCACCATAGACTTTACGATCCAGAGCATCGTGGAAAAATATCTGTATCAGTTTAATGAGGAGCACAAAAACGCCTTCAGAGAGGGGAACGGAGCGGAGAATGTGGCCTGCATCATTCAGGACATTGACAGCGGCGAGATCCTGGCCATGGGTTCATATCCCACCTTCGACTTAAACAATCCCAAAAACGAAGCGGGGCTCATCGGAGCAAATCTCATAACCAGCGAAAAAAATGCTGCCGGATATGATATCCTCACAGTTACGGGTACAGCCATAAACGAAAGCCTTCTTGCGGGGATGACCGACGAGGAGAAGCTTTTAAATTTAAATAACCTTTGGAAAAATTATTGCATCTCAAATACCTATGAGCCCGGTTCCACGGCAAAACCCTTTACCGTGGCAGCCGCTCTTGAAGCGGGAGTTATCTCACCCGGTATGACCTATGAATGTAACGGTTATCTGGAGATAGGCGGATACAAGATCAGATGTCATAACAGATGGGGTGACGGAGTACTTGACCTTCAGGGCGCTATTGCCAGGAGCTGTAACGTGGTCCTTATGAAAGTGGGTCAGGCTCTTGGAACGGAAGAGTTTTCCAGATATCAGAATATATTTAATTTCGGATTAAAGACAAATGTGGACCTGGCAGGTGAGGCAAGAACCGCAAATCTCATATATTCCGCAGCGGACATGGGTCCCACGGACCTTGCCACCAATACCTTCGGTCAGAACTTTAACGTGACCATGATCCAGATGATCACAGGCTTTTCCGCACTTATAAACGGCGGTTACTACTATGAACCCCATATGGTTGACAAGATCACCAATTCGAATGGGGCAACCATAGAAAACATAGAGCCCAGGCTCCTTAAACAGATCGTCTCAGAATCCACCAGCGAATACATCAGACAGTACTGCAGAGCTGTTGTAATGCCTGAGGGAGGAGATGCCAGAACAGGTAAGACTGCAAGACCTGCAGGATACGCAATAGGCGGTAAGACCGGAACTGCAGAGACAATCGATCCTGAGACCAACAAAAGATCCGAGTCGGATTATGTGGTTTCATTTATGGGTTATGCTCCGGCAGATGACCCGCAGATCGCAATATACGTGGTGGTGGACAGACCAAATGCCATGCACCAGGATGATGCAAAGTTTGCAACGGGTATTGTCAGAAATATCCTGACTGAAGTGTTACCCTATTTAAATATTTACATGACGGAAGAACTCTCAGAGAGCGAGATGGCAGAACTTCAGGAAAAAGGTCTTTCCGGTACTTACGGTCTCTCTGAAAAATACGAGGACGAAACTGTTTCAGACGGTGATGCAGGTAAAGTCATAAACCAGACACCCAATGTGACAGAGGCAGTCTGGAAGGGCTTCCCCATAGATCCCGCAACCGGATACAGAGTTGACCCTGAGACCGGGGAAATGTATGATGCGGAGACGGGAGTAGCAGTGGAGGGAGAGAGTGCTCACGCAGTGGAGGACGTTCCCGTAAACGGAAATATAATTGATATTGAATCAGAACAATCGGAGAATTGATAAATGAGCAGAACATCTGTAAAGAGCAGAAATTTCAGAGGGATATATATTGACTACAGCTTTTTGCTGGTAGTATTTTTCCTGCTGGGATTCGGTCTTCTCATGGTCTATTCGGCCAGTGCCTATGAGGGATTTAACAAATTCAATTCCCCCACATTTTTTCTTAGAAAACAGGCCATCGCCATAGTGATCGGCTTCCTGGCGATGGTGGTGGTGTATTTTATCCCCTATAAACTGTGGGACAAATTGCATATGCTCATGCCGATTGTGTCAGTGATCTTTTTGATATTGATAAAGACGCCCCTTGCAAAGAGCGCAAACGGTGCGACACGCTGGGTTGAGATCCCCGGTATAGGACTGCAGGTGCAGGTTGCAGAGGTGGTAAAGCTTTGCATGATACTGTTTTATGCCACATATATCACAAAGATGGGAAATACCCTAAACACCTTAAAAGGATTCTTTGTTTATATCACACCCGGAGCCATACTTTCCGGTGCCCTCTGGATCCTTACCAACAATCTGAGTTCCGCATTTATCGTGATGGCCATCATCATGATCATGTATTTCGTGGCATCAAAGGATTACAAGTTTACTTTTGCCACATTGATCCTGTTATCCCTCATCACAGCCCTTGCGGTCTTTATTATCAGCAAGATGGACGGAGGCGGAAACTTCAGATTTAAGCGAATCAGGGCATGGCTTAATCCCATGGCATACGCTTCGGACACGGGACACCAGACGATTCAGAGTCTCTATGCCATAGGAAGCGGCGGAATATGGGGAAAAGGTCTGGGGGAGAGCATGCAGAAATTAAACGGCCTTCCCGAGAGCCAGAATGATATGATCTTTTCCATTTTATGTGAGGAGCTTGGCCTTTTTGGCGCCTTCTGTCTCATGGCTTTGTTTGCCATACTTATATGGCGAATGGTTATCATCGCAAACAACACAAAGGATCTCTACGGCGCAATGCTGGTGGTGGGAGTTATGGCTCACGTTGCCGTGCAGGTCATCATGAACATAGCGGTTGTCACCAATACCATACCTAACACCGGAGTTTCCCTTCCGTTTATCAGCTATGGCGGTTCGTCGGTGCTGTTTCTCTTGATAGAGATGGGTTTGGTGCTCAACGTAGCCGCAAAAATTGATGTCAGGGATGAAGCTTAATGAAGAAAAAGAGAAAATTCAAGATCCGGCTTATGATAACCTTGGGCATCATATTGTTGATCATTTGCGGACTGTGGTTTTTTGTAGAATACTATACGGTAAAAAATGTGGAAGTGAAGGGAAATCTTCACTATACGGACGCTGAGATCACAGACATGGTGACGGACGGACTCCTGGGACATAATACCGTATTTTTATCATTGAAATACAAAAATAAAGAAGTAAAGAATATCCCCTTTGTGGACATCATGGATGTGAGTGTTTTGGACCATGAGTCCGTGAAGGTAAATGTATATGAAAAAGCTCTTGCCGGGTACGTAAAATGTCTGGATACATATCTGTATTTTGACAAGGACGGATATGTGGTGGAGATATCCACGGTAAAGACGGAAGGAATCCCTCTGGTGACCTGCATTAATTTCGAGTATGCCGTCATAGGAGAGCCCCTTCCTGTGGAGAATCCTGAGATCTTCGGGACCATACTGGATCTCACTAAACTCATGGATAAATATGACACATATGCAGACAGGATATATTTCACTGCTGATTCGGGGGTGGTACTCTATTACGGGGATGTGAAAGTTAACCTTGGAAATGACTTTAAATACATAGAGGAAAAGTTCATGCTGCTTCCGGAATTCATGGGGGCTCTGGACGGAAAAAAAGGCACACTTCACATGGAAAATTATTCCGAAACAAACACGGATTTCACCTTTAAACCGGATGCGAAATAACGTCAAAACAGCCTTAAAAATTGTAAAAAAATAGGTTGATTATTTTTATAATAAATTATATGATAATCAGTGTGGTATTTATGACGAGGGGAGACTGATCGTAAATACTCATTTCGATGAAGGAGGATTTACCTTTGCTTGAGATTAAGACAAATGCTGCTGACACCACCGCAAAGATCGTGGTAGTCGGAGTCGGCGGAGCCGGCAACAATGCTGTAAATAGAATGATCGATGAAAAAATTGACGGAGTGGAATTTATCGGTGTAAATACCGATAATCAGGCACTTCAGCTTTGTAAGGCACCCAAGAATCTTCAGATCGGTGAGAAGCTTACAAAGGGACTGGGAGCCGGAGCCAACCCCGAGGTTGGTGAGAAGGCCGCAGAGGAGAGTGAACAGGCAATCGCCGAAGCTCTTCAGGGATGCGATATGGTATTTGTTACCTGTGGTATGGGTGGCGGAACAGGAACGGGAGCAGCTCCCGTGGTTGCCAGAATCGCAAAGGAAATGGGCATTTTGACAGTAGGAGTAGTCACAAAGCCTTTCAGATTCGAGGCAAAGGCCCGTATGGTCAATGCACTTGGCGGAATTGAAAAGATCAAGGAGCACGTTGATACACTCATCGTGATCCCCAACGATAAATTGCTTGAGATCGTGGACAGAAGAACCACAATGCCCGAGGCGTTAAAGAAAGCTGATGAAGTTCTTCAGCAGGCCGTTCAGGGTATCACAGATCTTATCAATGTACCTTCAGTTATCAATCTTGACTTTGCCGATGTTCAGACAGTCATGAAGGATAAGGGCATTGCCCACATCGGTATCGGTGAAGGCCACGGCGATGACAAGGCTCTTGAGGCAGTCAAGATGGCTGTTGAGTCACCTCTTCTTGAGACCACCATCACCGGTGCAAGCCACGTTATCATCAATGTATCCGGAGATATCACTCTTGCAGATGCAAATGATGCAGCAAGCTTTGTACAGGATCTTACCGGAGATGAAGTCAATATCATCTTTGGTGCAATGTATGATGAGAGCCAGCCTGATTTCTGCAGGATCACAGTTATTGCAACAGGCTTGACAGACAGCGCAAATACTCATGCAAAGAGCCTTAATTCAGGCTTTAAGCCCACTCCCATCGGAGGACTTAATACTGCACCTTTCCTTTCGGGAGTGAGATCACAGAACGCAGACAAGACACCTGTGAAGCCTCAGAACTTCCAGAAGCCCATTGACATCAGCAGTAATGTGGAAGCTAAACCACCTATCAGCATTCCCACATTCCTTCAGAAGAAATAATTATCAAAAAGCAGGAGAGACCTGTCAGCACAAAAGTGCTTTGGCAGGTCTTTTTTTGACAATAGGGGGATTTTTATGATAGTCAGAGAAGATATACTGTCCATGCCTTTTTTGAAAAAGACCCAGTTTACCGGTTGTCACAAGGGCATGCGATACAGACTTGAAAAAGATGAATATACTGTTCCTGCCGAAAATGAGGGCGAGGAAGACAAGAAAACTGAAAGGCTCAAAGCCACCATCTGGCCGGAACCATTTAATTATATAAAGACTCCGGATGAAAAGAAGACGGTGGAGTATTTCTCCTTTAACGAGGAGGGCGTGGTTGCCTCTATCGCCTGGATGAATGAGATGTATGCAAAGGATGAAGAACTGTACAAAAATGCAGCAGAGAACTGGGACAGTTATGAGATGGAATAAGCAAATGGAGATTATTTATGCTTAAATATCTGATAAGTGATATGATCGATGCCTGTGCCTATCTCCCGGCGGGGATATTTGGTATGGTATTGTCATATCTGATCATTTACGCTTTAAATAAAACTGAAGACAGTAAATTTTTTGACCGGGATATTTTTAACAAGGCACTTCTGGTCGGTTATATCTGTGTTGTTGCCATGCTGACACTTGTTTCAAGAGAAGGAGGCTCCAGAACGCGGGTTGACTTAAATCTTTTTGCTACCTGGGGCATCAATGCCAGAAATAATGCCTATGTTGTGGAAAATGTGCTGATGTTCATTCCGCTTGGATATATTGTTCCGCGTATTTTTGCACAGTGCAGGAGATGGTTTCTTATTATATTGATAGGAGCCGCATCCAGTTATTTTATCGAATCCATGCAGAATATGACGGGGAGAGGTTTCTTTCAGACGGATGATATTGTTACAAATACTCTCGGAATGTTCATAGGATATTTGTGTTTTTGGATTATTTTCCGAAAATTTTACAAAAAGGACTAGATATTTGTGCTTTTGCCCCATTACACCCTTATAATTTGTTGACATTAGTTCTATTTTTTTATATAATTGTGACAAATTAAAAATTAGTTTCATAGGGGGAACAATTTTATGAAATGTCCTTTTTGCAGTCACGAAAATACAAGCGTTATCGATTCAAGACCTGCTGACGACAACAATTCCATCAGGCGCAGAAGAGTATGTGATTCCTGTGGGAAGAGATTCACGACTTATGAGAAAGTTGAGACAATTCCGCTTGTGATCATAAAAAAGGATAATAACAGAGAGACCTATGACAGACAGAAGATAGAAGCCGGTATCATCAGGGCGTGCCATAAGAGACCGGTAAGTGTCCAGCAGATTTCTAAGATCGTGGATGAGATCGAATCCGATATCTATTCAAGAGAGGACAAGGAGATCTCAAGCGATATAATCGGAGAACTCGTAATGGACAAATTAAAGGATCTGGATGCGGTTGCATATGTCAGATTCGCCTCAGTTTACAGAGAGTTTAAGGATGTAAACACTTTCATGGATGAACTTAAGAGAATTTTGAAATAAAGAGCTCATCGGTTAATTATTTCCAAAATTCCTCCGATATAATATTATATACGGGTTATGGAGGTAAAGGTTTTGGGTATTGGAAGTGTGACAGATTATAATTCATATTGGCTGGGTGCGGTGCCTCCCGTAAGCAGAGTCGCAGGTGCTTTACAAAAGCCTGCGGAACCTGTAAAGGAGATCCCTTCGGAGGAGAAACTTCCGGAGATAAGTTTACAGCCTGCGATAGAGAGAAAGAATACAGCCCTTGAGGACATTTCTTTATCTTTCAATAAACAGGATGACTTTAACCGCATAGGCACGGAGTCGGATATAAAAACTCTGGATATGGAAAAGGCAATCTCAGATATGAAAAAGGACGGAGTACTGCAGAGATATCAGTACTTTGTCGGAAATTCTTCTTTTAAAAATGAGGATCCCGCACTTGTATATGCCGGGGACGAAGGAAGAGTAATTGCAAAATGACTTGTAAGGACGGATTTTTATCCGTCCTTTATTTATAGAATTATTAGATTTAATTAATGAAAAATGCATTTGATTTTTGTCTGTTTCATGATAATCTGAAGTTGGTCAGGGGAAGAAACCCATAATAAAAAACGAATTGACCCTAAAAATATCAAGTTCAAGTGGGAGACACCCATGGAAAAAAACGTTGTTGTACTTGACGAATTCGGAAATGTTACCGGCACGACTTACCCAAAGAGGGCTAAGGGACTGGTGAACAAAGGTCGGGCAGAAGTGGTCGACGCCGATACAATTCGCATATTGTCAAAAGATTTCTGTCCGCCTTTATCAAAGGAGGATAATGAGATGAGCAATGTGATTTGCTTTAATGCAAGAGACTTTAGATTTGACAAGTCTGATAAATGTGAGAATGAAGGTGGCAGAATGTTCGTGACCGATATGTTCGGTGAGAGCGTTGAGGTTTATGAACTGGGCAGATATACCGAGGGACTTACTCAGATTTATGCAGACAAAAGCGTGGAGCGAGATGCTTCATATGTTTTCAGATTCACGGTTGTAAATGACGGAAAGCCGTTGGACAGCGAGGTTTCACAGTTTATCGTGGTTCCCATATCAAGGGAGGAGATAAGCGAGGATGACTGGGAGAACAGATACGTTTACAATCTCTCTCACTGTGAATACAAGCCTTTGATGTCAAAGAAATGGGATTCAAAGCTGGTTGCAGTCTATGAGATCCCCATAAGGACCGACGGATTTGAAAAAGTCAGATTTATCTTTTCTGTAAAAAATGCTTCCCTCAGGGTATTCCCGGGAAGAGAATCGGAGTGCTACAAGGATCTTTCGGATTTTGATTTCAGCTACACCGAATGGATAAACGGCACAAAGGAAAAGATCGAAAAGTCTGTAAAGGACCTGAATGTGGACCAGACCGTAAAAGAAGTTGGTCACCAGGTAAAAGAGTCTGTTACAAAGATCTCTAAGTCAGTTTGGAACGGCTTAAATTCTGTTTTCGGCTCGGATGAAAACAAGGAGGAAAGACACGAAGCTGAAAGTGCGGGAAATGTAAATGAAAATGCGGCTCCAGAAAATACAGAAACTGAGAAGACTGTACAGACAGAACAATGCTCTGAGAGTGACGACCAAAATGTTTAAACAGTGAAGATGATACATTTCTTCACGATGATCAAGTTCTAAAAAGGCAGCCATGTAAAAGTGGCTGCCTTAATTTTTTACTTCGCCGGACGGCGCAGGTTTCTTAAATTGTTTCTGTTGGATTATGGTTAAAGCTTGATATACTCGGGAGAGCGTTTGTCAAAGATAGTATAGTATTTAAAACCGCAGTCCTTTAAGATCT
>JAGDCK010000228.1 GCA_017958585.1 Lachnospiraceae bacterium | reverse complement strand
GTTGGCTAGAGCATGCGGTTCATACCCGCAGTGTCGAGGGTTCGAATCCCCCTCTCGCTAATAAAAAGAGAATCCGAATTGATTCTCTTTTTTGTTTTCGAAGAGGGAGGAAGTTCGAACCCGAAGACACTGCGGGAGCAGTGTCAAAAAACCAAAAGAGTCTGAATATAAACAACAAATCAATAGTTTTTTTTGAAAATATGTGTTATCATATAAACGATAGATTCATTATTGCCTTAGGGTGTACATTTTATCGGAAGGCTTATACCGAATGAATAATGTTCGGATATGACTTATTTGCCGGGGGGAGAATATGCACAAGACAGACGCAGTAAAGCTTGACATCTTTTATAAGTCTTTTATTTCTGTATTTTATGTTGATCTGAGAGATTATTCCTTTGAAATAATACATGCGGATGATGATATTACCAAAAGATATCAGGATTTTGCTAATTATAAAGACGCACTCAATTACTACATAGACAATCGTGTGTTCATTGCCGATCAGGAAGGATTGCGACAGCTTTTACGTCCATCTGCGATCCGAAAATTCTTACGTTCAAGAGTATCTTATATCTATGCCTTCAGAACAGTCAGCGGAAATACAAAACAATTATATGAAGTTCAGCTCTTAAGCGGTTCGGATGATGACCATGTGGCCATCGGTTTTTGTCGTGTAAACGACAGCGTTTTGAAACGTAACGAGAGGGAGCAGGAGCATAAGATAGTCGAAGGATTCATGTCCGACTACAACTCCGTTATGTGGGTGAATATTAAAAAAGCAAAGATATACCCTTACAAGATCTCCGGCGGATATTCCATAAAGGAAAGCGAACTCCACGGCAAAATGGTGCAGCATGATTATAATGAGATATTCAGCTATTACATTGCCAGGACCGTCATCGATGAGGACAAGGAGATAGTCCACAAGGCTGTGGATCTTAAAAACCTTGTGCGCGAATTAAAAAAATCCCCTGAGTATTCCATCACCTACAGAGTAAACCTTGACGGAAAGACAAAATACAGGGAGATGGTGGCAAGGCGTCTTGGCGATGAGGACAAATTCGAAGAGATCCTCATAGGCTTTGAGGACAAAAATGACGCATACATTTATTCCCTGGCGGAGAAAAAACTCTCCGAAGCAAATGACTGGGTGTTTACGGTGGATGCCCTTGCCGAAAACTATAACACCATCCTTCTTACCGACGAATTCCCCTCGGACACGGCGATGCATGGGGCTTACACCGATGCGGTGGAAACAGTGTTTAAAAATGTGGATCCCAAATATGAGGTGTCCGTATTTGCCATAAAAGACGTGGATTCCCTGAAAAAATACATGGGTGACGAGGAGATGCGAGAGTTCACCTACAGGACATTTAACGGTGAATCAAAGTGGTGGAGATGCTCCATACATGTGATCGCAAGGGAAAACGAGGAGATAACCAATCTCGTGGTTGCGATCAGCCTCCATGACAGGGGAAGCAGTGTATATCTTGAAAATCAGGACAGCTTCCAGGAGACCCTCGCAGTCACAGCTTCCCTTTCATCCGACTTTGAAATGGTGTGCTACATCGATCAGAACACGGATGAAGTTACGCTGTTTAAAATCAATGATTCCCTGAAAGAGATCGTTGACCATATCAGCAAGGACTTAAACGGTGTGGACAGGTTCAGGGCATTTTTGAACCTGTTGATATATCCCGAGGACAGGGAGTATTTCAATATCGAATTCAACAAGATTATGACAAACTCCGTGACGGGACTTAAGGCCGCGGACTATTTCGAGTGCAGAGTCATAATAAGAGGATACATCCTCCATTATCAGATAAAGATCGCCAGCAATGACATGGGAGTCGTTGTGGGTATGCGAAGCGTGGAGGACAAATACCAGGAGCTTTTAAATCATGAAAAGACGGACGAGATCCTGGAGGTATTGTCTGCGGAGTACACCGCCATTTACCGTCTGGATGTTCAGAATTCAAAATTTGAGATCGTAAAACAAAATTCCAATGTAAAAAACGTGGTGGGCATCATCGTGGATTCAATCTTTGAATACAAGGCCGCCATGCGAAAATATATCTACAACTTCGTGCATCCCGACGACAGGCAGATGATGCTTGACAATGTGTCGGAGCTTGAGACGAAGTTAAGGCGCCAGAAAGGTTTCTCAGTATCATTCAGAAGAAATTACAACGGAACCTTCGTATATTGCGAGATGTACTGTGTAAAGATCGACGACGTGGGGGTTGCGCCATCAACGGTCATCGTGGCTTTCTCCGAAAAGGATGCGGAATACAGACTGGCTCTCGACCAGGAGCAGGCTCTTCGTGAATCCATCACAGCACTTTACAACGACCAGAACGTAACAGTTACCATGGTCAAGCTGTTAAAGATCCTCACAAAATATCACAAGGCAGAGAGAGCCTATGTATACGAACTTAATCGTGAAAAGACGTTCCTCACTGCCACATATATTTACAGAGATACGGAATTTGGCCAGGAAAAACCCACCCCGGTTAATCTTCCCGCAGAGTTTGGCTCCATGGTATTTGACTCCGATAACCAGAAAGGAATCCTGAGCACCTCCATCACCGAGGAAGTAGGAAGAGGGTCGTTTGCATACAGCTTCCTGACACTTTTGGGAACCCAGTCCATAATGGCCGCCCCTATCTTGGAAAAAGACAGGGTGGTCGGCTTTGTAGGCATCGAAAACCCCAGGGAAGCAAACCATGATGTGATGATACTTCGAGCTATCACCGCTCTTTGCTACAGTGAGATCTTGAGGCGCCAGCAGTCCGACGAGGACAGGATCATCCTGGACAGGGTTACAGAAAATTTCATGGCAATCTATTACGTGAACTTTGCCACAGACTACGTTCACAATTACACCCTGGCGGAAAAATACAAAAACAAGTTCAGGATAATCGCCAGCTACAAAGAACTTATCAGCTTCTTTATAGAAAAAAATGTCAGCGAAGGCGACAGGGACAGACTCCACAGCATGACGGAAGTGGGATTTTTGGAGCGGGAGTTTGAAAACAAAAACAGCGTAAATATCAACTTCAGCAGTTTTGAGGGGGATGAGGAAAGCCAGCTGGAGATCCAGTTCATCAAGGCAAACGACGAGGGCACCGCAGCCGTAATGTGTTTTGTGGACAACACCGAAGTCGTAAAGAGAGAGCGTGAGATCCAGCAGGAGCTTTCAAGGGCAAAGGATCTGGCCGAGGCTGCCAGCCGTGCAAAGAGTGATTTCCTCTCACATATGAGCCACGATATCAGAACACCTATAAACGGTGTAATCGGTATGACCGAGATCGCAAAGAAGCATTTGGACAACACCGAGAGGATCGAGGACTGCTTAAACAAGATCGACACCGCGTCCCACCATCTGGCAAGCCTTATAAACGATGTTCTCGACATGACCAGGATCGAGAACGGAAAGACAAAGATAAACAACGAGCCCGTAAATATGGAAGTGTTCCTGGACGATTGCATATCCATCATCCAGAGCCAGGCAGGTTCAAAACAACTAAAGATCGTAAAGGATTACTCATCCTTCAATCACAAAAACGTACTGGCGGACGAACTTCATTTCAGGCAGATCATTATAAACATCCTGGGAAATGCGGTTAAGTTTACCCCCGACGGCGGAACCATCACCATCAGGGCTAATGACACCGAGTACGAGGAGGGCCTGGTAAAATATCATATTGAAGTTCAGGATACCGGTATAGGTATGAGTCCGGAGTTTTTGGGACATATCTGGGAGGCCTTTTCACAGGAGAGCGAGGCTGCCAGAACAGAGTACAAGGGAACGGGACTTGGTATGACCATCACAAAGCAGCTGGTGGAGCTGATGGGCGGTCAGATCGAGGTGGAGAGTGCCCTTGGAAACGGAACAACCTTCTATGTGGATGTTGTGTTTGACATTAACAGAGATGCTGAAAATGCAGCCGAAAACGTGGTTGAAGCGTCAATCGACGGCATCAGGATCCTGCTGGTGGAGGACAATATCTTAAACAGAGAGATCGCGGAGGAGCTTCTCACGGACGAAGGTGCCATTGTGGAGTGCGCTGAAAACGGTCAGATCGCAGTTGATATGTTTAATGCATCCGCACCCGGTCACTTCCAGGCGATCCTTATGGATATCATGATGCCTGTCATGAACGGTCTTGATTCCACAAAGGCAATCAGGGCGCTTGACAGGGAAGACGCCGAAAAAGTTCCCATCATTGCAATGACCGCCAATGCCTTTGATGAGGATGTGCATAAGTCCAAGGAAGTCGGAATGAATGCCCATCTGTCAAAGCCCATAAAGGTCGGGGAACTGATAGAGACCCTCTCCAGATTTTTGAAAAATTGATCCCAGTGAAAAAATAACTTGTGTTTAAAATATTTGCATGTTATACTACGCAAGTATTTATGGGTTACAAAGGGCACTCCGATACAGGGGTGTCCTTTGTTCGCGTATTAAAAAAGTGAGCGAACCCATGGTTTTGTTTCATAGTACGAAAGGAAAATAATGAGTTTAGAAAAATTTGATTTAACTGATACAGATATGATCGCAGAAGAGGTATATGTGGCAGACGATACCGAAGAAGTAAGCGAGGAAGAACTGGATAAGATCGACAGATTCAATGCCGTAGCGGAGCTTTTGGATGAGAGAATTTTAAAAGCTGTAAAGGACATGGGATTTGAAAAATTTTCTCCCATTCAGGAGCAGGCAATTCCCTATCTCCTTGAGGGAGAGGACGTGATCGGACAGGCCCAGACAGGAACCGGAAAGACAGCAGCCTTCGGTATTCCCCTTATATCAAGGATCGATCCCGAGCTTAGAAAGCTTCAGGCAATAGTACTTTGCCCCACAAGAGAGCTTGCAATGCAGGCTGCCGAGGAATTCAGAAAGCTTTTAAAATACATGCACGGTGTAAAAGTTCTTGCAATCTACGGTGGAGCCGATATTTCAAAGCAGATCCAGAACTTGAGAGGAGTTCAGATAATCGTGGGAACCCCCGGACGAGTAATGGACCACATGAGAAGACACACCATCAAGCTTGACAATGTAAAGATGGTGGTCCTTGACGAAGCAGATGAAATGCTTAACATGGGATTTCGCGAGGATATGGAGACGATCCTTGGCCAGATAGAGGGAGAGCATCAGACGGCACTTTTTTCAGCCACAATGCCTAAGCCCATTTTGGAGATCACGGACCGCTTCCAGAAGGATGCCAGAATGGTGAAGGTTGCCGCAAAGGAGCTCACCATTCCCCTTGTAAGCCAGAGATATTATAAAGTAAGAAACACTGACAAGGATGCGGCGAGCATACGCCTCATCCAGTATTATGAGCCAGAGCTCTCCCTTATCTTTTGTAATACAAAGAAAAAGGTGGACGAGCTTGCGGAGGTCCTGAAAAAAGCAGGCTTCCAGGCTGAAGGCCTTCACGGAGATCTCTCCCAGAGACAGCGTGATGTTGCCATGAACAGGTTCAGAAACGGAGCTTCAAATATCCTCATCGCCACAGACGTGGCTGCAAGAGGAATCGACGTGGACGATGTGGAAGCTGTTATTAATTATGACATTCCCCAGGACATCGAATACTATGTCCACAGGATCGGACGTACCGGAAGAGCCGGCAGAAGCGGAAGGTCTTTCACCCTTGTATCAGCAAGAGAAATGTACAAGATACGCGATATCGAGAGAGCGTGCCACACAAAGATCGAGGAGAGAAAGCTTCCCACAGCCGCAAAGGTTTTAAAAGTGAGAGCAGGAAGCCTTATGGAGGAATCCTTTGAAAAGGTAAACGCTTCCGACGATGATATCATCAAAAAATATATCTATGCATATATGGAAAAAAATGAATGTGATGCCATTGACGTGGCTGCGGCACTTTTAAAGTCGGCTCTCGGCGAGATCGGAGAGGATATCCCCGAGGATAATTACCGCGCAGGAAACAGGGACTTCGGCAGAGGAAGAGGCGGCAGAAATTCCTATGGAAGAGGTGACTCCTACCGAGGTGAGAGAAGATACGGCAGAGATGGTCGCGACGGCAGAGGCAGAGACGGACGAGACGGCCGTGACCGCGGCAGAAGCTTTGACAGGGACTTTAACAAAGGCAGGAGAAGCGACAGAGATTTTGACAAAAAGAAGGTTTCGGGTGATAATAGACCGGACAGGCCGTATGAAGAGAGACGTCCCACCCGCGTTAAAGAGCTCAGGCGTGACGGGTCCATCGCCTTCAAACTTCCAAAGAGAAGGAAAAACGACCGGAAAGGGTAAAACATATGAGAATAGGTATGGGTTATGATGTTCACAGACTGGTGGAGGACAGACCCCTTATCATAGGAGGAGTTACGATCCCCTATGAAAAAGGACTTCTTGGTCACTCCGATGCGGATGTGCTGTTACATGCCATTTCAGATGCGCTTCTCGGGGCAGCAGCCCTGGGAGATATAGGAAAGCATTTCCCTGACTCGGACCCTGCATACAAGGGCATATCCTCCCTGATACTTTTGGAAAAAGTGGGAGAGATGCTTGAGGAAAAGGGCTACATCATAGACAATGTGGATGCCACCATAATCGCGCAGGCGCCGAAGATGCGTCCCCATATTGATACCATGAGGGAAAATATCGCGAAGGCTTTGTGTATAGACGTTGACCAGGTGAATGTGAAAGCCACAACCGAGGAAGGACTTGGATTTACGGGAAGCGGCGAGGGCATATCCTCACAGGCGATCTGCATGATCACAAGCGCCAGAGATGCGGTAAGTTTTGACATGTCAAGGGCTGCAGGATGCGCAGGTTGCAGCGGATGCAGCAGACAGGCATAAAAAATCACATTGACAAAAAGCATCAAAGGTAATTACAATATTCTTTAGACATATTTTTTATGACAATAAAGGCATGGACCGAAGAGAGTACTCTTATTCGATGCAACAGGGAGGAGACGCCGGAGACTGAAAGCGT
>JAGDCK010000227.1 GCA_017958585.1 Lachnospiraceae bacterium | reverse complement strand
TGAGGCATTTTCATTAAGGAGTTTTAAATACTCTCCGTAAAGCCTTACGGATTCCTTTATCTTTTTCTTTAAATCCTTGTCATCCACTGCCTCATACCCTTCAGTCAGAGCCAGCACGCAAAGATACTCCCTGCTTTGGTGGGCGGCATGGATGATTGATTTTTTCTTTTTATCCCTGTAAAAAAATCCGTACGCCGGAAGGGACTTATCTTTTTCCTGGCAGTCCATAACTCTCTTTACGTATTTTTTTACATATTCCGAATACTTTTTCTCGCCCTTAAGCTTATAAATCCTGGAAGCGCATATGGCAGCAAGAGCTTCACATTGAGAAATGCTCATGCCATAGGTATGCTCCCAAAAACAGGGTAATTCCATGCCGTATTTTTCATACTTTTCAATACCTGCCTTAAAATCCGCTATGGCAGTATTTTTACATATAAGGGAAAAATCTTTATCCAAATTCGAAAAAACTTCGGAAGCTCTGGCAAGAACCGCTCCGCATAATAAGTTTTCAACGGCGTGATCATGACATCTTGCAAGAACATCGTCCTCATTTGATATAAGCCCGTCCGTCCATCTCACAAGCCCTGCGGATGTTCCTCTAAAGCCGTCTCCGAATCTGGTTCTTAATAAAAAGTCAAGGCCCCATCTGCCTTCCTCAAGGAGGCGCTTTTTTAACATGGCATTATCCGATATATGGGAACTTACCGCAAGGTCGATCAAAGCCTCCGCGCCCTCTGCCGTATGAGCTGTCTGCTGGGAGAGGTCCCCCGCATCATGCCAACCTCCGCAAAAAGGAAGCTTTACTCCGTAGTGCTCTGCATATACGTCCATGTGACATGTCCCATGCCTTCCGGGAACGGGATAACCGCATCTTTCAGTAAAGATAAAATTAATGCATTTCCAGACCGCATTATCCATCGCCCCATCATCTATCACAAACATGGGAGTCCGCTTTTTATTTATGACGATATGAAATCTGCCTGCTGATTCAAGTCCCGAAAAATCCAGGAGAAAAAGTTCTTTATCATAAAAAACCTGACGTACCGGTTTTCCCTCAAATACGGCAGTAAGCGTATCATCGGAAACTATGTAAAACTTCTCGCAAGAAATATCCGTAACGGCTGTCTTAATACCTTTTTTCAGATAACCTGTACTTGCATAGGAAATAAAGTTTTTTTCAGTTTTCCATCCTGAGTCAATTAAGGGCGATGCCGTCTTTTCAAGGCTTACTTCCAGGATTCTGTACTTTATATCTTCGCCCCCGGATATCTCTCTTCCGTTTTGTCTGAAGGCAAATGTCAATTTGCATATCTCATCCCTTGCCATGCTTCCAAGCTCTATAAACTGATGATTTATGCAATGATTTGAGAGGACCGCCATATGGCACCCCTCTCTGAAATATTTATCAGGCACTTTTTCTGTGCCTTCATTTACAAAGCCCACCGTCACGCCGGGGACATAAACCCCGTCGCACATTACTTCGATCACATAGCTTAATCTGTCATACTCTGTCCAGTCCTCATGATCAAAGTCAAATTCGCTCTTTACATCCCCATAGTAGGCATAGTCCCCATCCTGTGGCATTCCCTCAGGGAAACATACTGTCTTTGTCTTTCCGGTCAGAAGCTTTTTACCCTTAAAAAGCACCCGCTTTTTCAGGATCTTAACTTCCTTTCTGTAAGCCTCAAGACTCTCCTCGCACTCATAGTTTAAAGGCTCGTGTATAAAGAGACTCTCTCTGAGTTTTTCGTAAAAATCAATCATTTACCATACCCCTGTTTTTATTTATAATCTGCCTCCAGGCCGCATGCCCACTGACAGCTCCTTAAAAGCATTATCTTGAACTCCTCCGGTTCCATGGAAAGAGTGGTATTTTCCATAAGTCCGTGACCTGTATAATAGGTCCACACATGTCCCAATATAAAATCAACGCACCTGCCCTCTCCGTACTCTCCGACAGTAAGTACAGGCTCGTCCCTTCCCGTTCCAAGATGCCCCCATCTTGACTCTCTCTTTTCATCGGAATAAGCTGTTGCCAATACCTTTAATGGCACATTGTGCACATTTTCAAGAAGGCAAAACAGTTCGTCGCTTGTGTCAAACCCCTTAAGTCCCTTTGTGATCGGATGCTCATCATCCGTTATGGAGACACTGCAGGTGTTGTAATCGCCGTGGGTTGCAGTCTCTCTCCACAAAAGTCCGATCATCTTTTCTATCTCCGGATTATTTCTAAAGCAGGGGTGAACACCGTGATAAAACAGTACTCCTTTTCCGGAATTAACCTCTCTTGCAAGCACCGTCTCGTTTTCTTTGCTCCAATAGTCGTCTGCACATAAAAAGAAAAACAGATCCGTCTCTTTTACCTTTTTTTCATCCTGCATATATTCCGTTATGGAACAGGTTGCCTCCGGGTGGATCCCTGCGATCTCCGTATCAAAATCTCCGCACTCCGAAAGCCACTTTGTAAGAATCCTTGCGATCCTAATGACATCATGCCCCATGGGGCTAACCAAAAACACAACCTTTTTTCTGTTCATGTCGCTCCTTTATATGTAAGTACCCTCTTTTTTCAGCATGGCATGGGTTGCCGCTCCCATAAGTCCGATCTTTGTGGGATCAAGAACCGATTTTATCATGCCGTGTTTTAATCCGCTTAAAGTAGGGCAGTTAATTTCCTCTTTTAATTCATCCAACAGTACATCTCCGCTTACTATGCCGCCTCCGAATACTATCAGATCGGGATCAACCGTCCGGACCAGGTTAAGTAAGAGTTCTCTAAGCTCCGCCACCAGTTCCTTCATGATTTCCCTGCACATTTCATCTCCGCACTGAGCAAGTCTGAATACTTCCCTTGCATCTATCCGCTTTCCGTTATCGCTTGTATCAAGCAGTGTCCTCATGTTTTTTGCCATTCTTCTGGCTGTGGAATCGATCCCCATTCCGGACACCAGTCCCTCAACACAGCCCGTTCTTCCGCATATGCATGGCACTGTGTTTTTTCTGTTCACAACAATATGACCGATCTCTCCGGCATTGTTGTTTGCACCGCGGATAAGTTTTCCTCCGCTAATGATGCCTGCCCCAAGGCCTGTACCTATATTTACATAGATAAAATTATCGCTGATCTTCCCTGCGCCGAATTTGAGTTCCGCCATGGTGGCACTCTTTACGTCATTGTCGATCACCGTGTCGAGGCCTGTAACTTCCTTAAGCTCACCGGCCAGGGGAATATCCGAAAATTCAAGGTGATTCAAGGTTCTCCACACGCCGCTGTTTACATCCACGATTCCCATTATGCCTACACCTGCAGCCACTGGAGAACCTGCAAATCCCTCTCTTTTTACATAATCCTCAGCGCAGGAAACCAGTCTTTTGGCCGCCTCTTTTTGAGAAAGTATGCCGGTATCATATCTTTTCTGTTTTAAAATTGTGCCGTTTCCGTCCATCTCTCCGATCAAAAGTTTTGTTCCGCCGAAGTCAAACCCAAGATAGGTTTCCATACGCTGATCTACCTTTCTGTCTTTATTCCTGATCCGCCAGATACTCTTTCATCTGTCTCTCGACCTCTGCCATATAAGTATCTATTCCGGCGTTTGTAAGTGCTTCCCTGTACTGAGCGACAGCCTCTTCAGGGTCTCCTGCCTTACCAAACTGGATAGCGGGAAGCCATGTGGAAGCCGCCTCATTTATGGCAGTCACCTCTGCATCCACATTTGTGGTATTGAGCACAAATGATCCCCAAGGATTAACTGTTGTCCAGGGTTTGATCTTTGCCTTAATGGCGTCGATCTGATCCTCGTATTCATTGTACTCGGGGATCTCCAAAGCATCATTTCTGGTGCTCCACATATCCCAATAATATGAATCTGTCTCGTCGTTGTAGCTCTCGGGTCTCTCTCTGTAGCCGTCAGCATTTACCACATACTGAACTCCCTCGATTCCGTACTGTGTCAGATGATAGATCTCCGGATCATACTGGAAGAGATCATACATCATAAGTGCTCTCTCGGGGTTTTCTGCGGTTGCTGTGATAGAACATGAATCCTGTGTCATAACATCGGAGAAACAGAAGCCTCTCTTTTCATCAAAGAAAAATGCGTCAAGCTCTGCACTTGGATCTTCCTTTGCCATCTTTCCGATCTCAGGATAATAACCTGATACGTTACAGCTGTAGATTCCGCTCTTTCCGCTTAAGAACATAGCCTCTGAGTCGATGGTTGCTGAGAGCAGGTCCTCGGGCCAATATCCCTTGTCGCCCCACTCCTTCATCTTCTTTGCAAAATCCACAAACTTGTCATCAAATACGGGAGAAACGCATGTCCAGTTCTCATCCTTACTCTTGTTGGTGGTAGGACATCCCATTCCGATACTTCCGGGTCCGAGGACATAATCTGTCTCCTGTCTGAGCCACATAGCATAAAGCTCATTTGAGTTTACGCTTCCGGGTGCGTTATAGGGGATAACTCCGGGCTTGTTAGCAAGGATCGCATCGCAGTACTGCTCCAGTGTCTCCATGGAGTCCACCTTGTCGATTCCAAACTCCTTTGCCCAGTCAGCTCTGTATACAAATACGGGAGTTGAAAGCTGCCACATTCTGTGCTCGGGAAGAGCCACGATCTGACCCTTGTAGGTACATCCTGCCCACTCTTCCTTCTTTGTGTCTGCCCATAGATTGGGAGCATAGTAAGGAAGCATCTCCTTCATGTCCATGAATGCTCCTTTTTCTGCATTGCCCCAAAGGTTGAGCCATGTGGAAGTTGTGAAAATCAGATCATAAGGAGTACCTGATACAAGCTCCATCTGGTACTTTGTATCATAATTATTCCATTCGATCCATGTAACGTCAAGTTCAGCATTTATCCTCTCTTTGAGGATCTTGTTCAATTCTTCGTATACCTTTTTGTCAGCTCCGCCTGCCGGTGGATCACCAAGCATAAGCATCTTCACTGTGACAAATTTTGAGGTGTCGATCTTGCCGTCCACAACGGGTGTATTACCGCTGGGTCCTTCAAAATTCTGCTCCACCACCATGTTTTCCGTATCAACCACTGCATTGGTCTCTGCCACTGTCGCAGTGTTTGATCCGCCGTTTGATTCCACTCCCGCATCTCCACAGCCTGCAAGCATTCCGCAGGTC
Source organism: Lachnospiraceae bacterium (assembly GCA_017958585.1). Lineage (GTDB taxonomy): Bacteria > Bacillota > Clostridia > Lachnospirales > Lachnospiraceae > RGIG10340. Next base: position 3,154 of record JAGDCK010000227.1, on the reverse strand, counting down.
ATGGCAAGAGCAGACATCAGTGCTAAAATTCTCTTTACCTTCTTCATTTTACCCTCCTGGTTCTGATTATGTTTTGACTTATATATGAACCGGAACACCCGGTTAAGTCCGCTAACCCTTTACGGAACCTACTGTGATTCCCTTTACAAAATACTTCTGCACCATGGGATATGCTGCAACTATGGGTGCAGTTGCAAGTACCGCCGTCGCCATCTTTACGGTTTCAAGAGGAAGCTCCTGCATGGTGATATTTTTCCCTGCCAGGGAATTTTTTAAGTAATTTGCCTTATTTATAAGGTTGTATAACACAAGCTGTAACGGCCTGTATTTGACGCTGGTATCCAAAAACAGCATGGAGTTGTACCACTCGTTCCAATATCCAAGGGCGATGAAGAGACCGATTGTGGCAAGAGCGGGCTTTGACATGGGCAGGATTATGGTCACAAATGTCTTAAAGGGTGATGCCCCGTCTATCTCTGCCGCCTCACTTATCTCATGAGGAATACTTCCTCTTATGAAATTCTTCATCATTATGATGTTCCATGCGCTTATCAGGGATGGCAAAAGTATTGCCAGATATGAGTTTTTAAGGTGGAGGTACCTTGTTATCAAAAGGTAAAATGCCACCAGTCCTCCGTTAAAAAGCGTTGTAAAATATAAAAACAGTGACACTAAATTTCTGTGGGCAAAGTCAGGTCTTTGAAGTATATATCCCGTAAGTGCCGTAAGGAACAGTCCAAGGGTGGTTCCTATCACAGTAAGAAGTATGGTCACGATGTAAGAACCAAGTATCTCTCCGCCCTGCTGGAATATGGCTCTGTAGGCATCCAGCGTAAAATGCCTGGGGAAAATGCTGTATCCTTGAGTAACAAGCGTTCTCTCATCCTCAAATGAAGCCGCTGTCATCATGATGAAAGGAAGGAGGCATGAGATTGCAAAAAATGTGATAAACACATATCCAACCACTGTGATCACCTTACCCGAAGTATCTTTTTTTCTTCTGCCGTTTTGCATTTTCGTAACTCCTCTCCTAGAATATTGCGTAATCAGGTTCAACCTTCTTTACAATGGTATTTGTGGCAAGCACAAGGATGAATCCGAATACCGACTGCACAAAGGAAACCGCCGCGGCAGTACTGAAGTTTGCATTGCTTACCATGGCTCTGAAGATAAATGTCTCCAGGATATCCGTCTTATCAAGCAGTGTCACGTTGCTTCCGCCTATCATGTTGTAGAACAGATCAAAGTTTCCTCTTAGGATTCCTCCCATGGATAAAAGTAAGAGCAGAATCACCGTGGGCCTTAAACAGGGAAGGATAATATATCGGATCCTCTGGATCGTGCTGGCTCCGTCCACCTGGGCGGCTTCAAGCATCTCGCCGTCAAGCCCCATAAGGGCCGCAAAATATACGATGGATCCGTATCCGGCTCCCTTCCAGATACTGATAAATACCAGGATGAAAGGCCACAGCGCCGGTTCCGAATACACCTTTACGGGGTCAGAACCAAACCAGCCAAGCACCATATTTAACACTCCGTTTGTGCTGTTAAAGATTGCAAAGCCAAACAGTCCCACAAGTACATAGGAGATAAAGTTTGGCAGGATCATAAAGGACTGGGCATACTTTCTAAAGATCTTACTGTCAAGTTCGTTAAAAAGTACTGCGATCAGCACCTGTACGATCATTCCCGATACAATGAAAGCGAAATTGTAAAGCACAGTATTTCGCACCAAAAGCCCGAGCTTACCTGACATGAAAATGAATTTCAGATTCTGAAGACCTATGAACTGACTTCCGAATATTCCCTTTCCGTAATCAAATCTGACAAATGCCACATAGATTCCCGGCATGGGCAGATATGCAAAGATCAGGAAAAAGATTATGGCAGGAATACATAGAAGTAAAAACTTCCTGTCCTTTTTCCATGCTTTCTTTCTTTTTTTCTTTTCTTCAAGACTTCGTCCCATAACTACTCCCCTATCCATACAGTTTCCGGGTTAAGATTTTCATATTTTGAAAATTTATGAAAACCTTTTCACAAAACGCATTATATTGCAGATCACTCTCATCCGTCATCGGTGATAATCTATAAAAAGCGCTTCCGTATTTTTGTGGAGAATTTACGATTTTTAGGAGATTTATGAAAATTTATGAAAATGAATAGGAATTTATGAAATCCTTTTCATTTTTCATTGTGTTTAAAGACATAATATGTTATACTCCCTTTGAAATTTGTAAAAACAGATTCAGGAGCTTATAAATATGAGAAATAAAGAAGAAGTCAATATTTCCCTGATCGCAAAGGAAAGCGGTGTCTCCATCGCCACGGTTTCAAGAGTATTAAACGGAAACGTTCCTGTCTCCAGGGAAAAAAGACAGAGGGTTGAAGAGATCATAGAAAAATACAATTTCACCCCCAACTCTCTGGCTCGAAGCCTTATCCGCAAGGAGACAAAGACCCTGGGCGTCATACTCCCGGATATCTCAAATCCATATTTTGCATCCATGTTTTTGGAGATAGAAAGGATCGCTCTTGCAGAAGGATATTCGGTATTTTTGTGCAACACTCTCTACGGCGGTTCATCCCACGGTATTCCAAACACCAGAAAGGAAGCCTACTTTTTTGATCTTATGATAGATAAGCAGGCAGACGGTGTGCTGATAATCGGCGGGCAGGTTGATATGATAAATGTGGAGGAAGAATACAGACAGGCCCTTAAAAATTTGTGTAAGAAGCTTCCCGTAGTCATCGTCGGAAAAGAGATTGAGGATGTGGGGGGCATATTCATTCAGAATGAAACAGGCTTTGGAGTCACAAGCGCCGTCAAATACCTCCACAGACTGGGACATAAAAAAATTGCTTTTGTGGGGGGACAGCCCGGTGTAACGGTCACAAAGATAAGACTTGATGCATATGAGAAAGTTCTGGATGAGCTGGGTCTTTTTTTTGATGAGAATCTGATAGCCCTCTCCGACTATTACGTGGATGCGGGATACAGCGCCATGGAGAGACTCCTTGAATCCGGAGCATCATTTAGCGCTTTTATCTCCATGAATGACAGCGTGGCTCTCGGAGCCATCAGGTGTCTCGGGGACCACGGCTACAGCGTTCCCCAGGACAAGGCAGTCATAAGCTGTGATCAGTTTGCAGG
>JAGDCK010000226.1 GCA_017958585.1 Lachnospiraceae bacterium | reverse complement strand
TACTTTATAGGAAATTCCTCCGAATTTCCTATAAAGTAAAAAGCGCTCCGCTAAGGATGCGCACTCGCGCGAGAAGAAGATTGTTGCTAAAGCAACACGCGCTCGGCGCGTAGAATCTCGCAAGCGAGATTCTTTTTTATAAGGAGGAATAAATATGGTTAAAGTTATTATGCACGGTTGTTGCGGCAGAATGGGAGTTATGATCTCCCAGATAGTAGAAGAGGATAAGGACGTGGAGATCGTTGCCGGTGTGGACGTTATTAACAACGGCAAGATGTCCTATAAAGTATATGATAAAATCAGCGATGTTACTGAGAAAGCAGATGTCATCATAGATTTCTCAAGAGCAGATGCAGTTGATGAAATGCTTGATTATGCTGTGGCAAAAAAGATCCCTGTTGTACTTTGCACTACAGGTCTGTCGGAAGAGTGCCTTAAAAAGGTTAATGAGACTTCCGAAAAGATCGCGATCCTTAGAAGCGCAAATATGTCTCTTGGTATCAACCTTTTAATGAAGCTGTTAAAGGATGCTGCCGCAGTACTTGCTCCCTCAGGATTTGATATTGAGGTTGTAGAGAAGCACCACAGAATGAAACTTGATGCGCCAAGCGGTACCGCAATTGCACTGGCAGATGCCATTAATGAGGAGTTTGACAACGAATACGAATATGTATATGACAGAAGCGAGCGCCGCATGAAACGTCCTGACAAGGAGATCGGTATCAGCGCAGTCAGAGGCGGCACGATCGTTGGAGACCACGATGTTATCTTTGCAGGAAATGATGAGGTCATTACACTGTCTCATACAGCTTATTCCAGAGCAGTATTTGCAAAAGGCGCCGTATCGGCCGCAAAATTCCTCTTTAACAAGGAAAAAGGTATGTATAACATGAGTGACGTGATCTCTGAAAATCTCGGGAAATAGGCATATTTATGGAATTTAGACCTTGCATTGATATTCGCAACGGAAAAGTTAAGCAGATAGTGGGTTCTTCTCTAAAGGATGAGGGGAATACCGCGACTGATAATTTTGTGGCAGAACATGACGGCGCTTACTATGGGAAGCTTTATCGTGACAAGGCTTTAAGGGGCGGACATATTATTTTGCTGAATGCCGCAGGCAGTGAGTATTATGAAGCCACAAAAAAACAGGCTCTGTCAGCCCTTGATGCTTATCCCGGAGGGCTTCAGATAGGCGGCGGTATTAATGCGGACAATGCTCTTTCTTTTATAGAAGCGGGTGCAAGTCATGTGATCGTCACCAGTAACGTTTTTTCAGGTGGAGAGATCCATTACGACCGGCTGGAGAATCTGGTAAAGACAGTTGGAAAAGAGAGGCTTGTGCTGGATCTAAGCTGCAGAAAATACGGCGATGAATATTATGTGGTAACGGACAGATGGCAGAATAAGACTTCGGAAGTTTTAAGCGGTGAACTGTTAAGAAAACTCTCCGGATACTGCGATGAATTCCTGATCCATGCGGTGGATGTGGAGGGCAAAAACTCCGGAATTGACCCCATAGTCCTGGGGCTTTGCACTTTATCCCCGATCCCCATAACTTACGCAGGGGGGATCCATTCTTATGATGATATAGAGATCATAGAAACTGTGGGAGAGGGCAGGGTTAATTTTACAATCGGAAGCAGCCTGGATATCTTCGGCGGTCCCCTTTCTTTTGAAAAAGTCTGCGAGATGTGTTCAGAGAATAGTTTTTGAAAAAAGAGCAAGCTCGTCAGCCGCTTGGCTCGTTGCCATACACATAGACGTAACCGCTTCGCTTGTCACGTCTATGATTAGCAGTCGCCAAATGTCTGCCTGAGCAAGCTCGGCAGCCGCTTGGCTCGTTGCCATAACAAAAGATAAACCCGGGAAATCATTTCCCGGGTTTTTTGGATAGCTTATAATCTATATTACTGAATATGGATTATAACTTTGTTACGTTGACTGCCTGAGGGCCCTTCTCGCCATTGACGATATCGAACTCTACATTAGCACCTTCCTCCAGAGTCTTGTAACCTTCCATGTTCAGTCCTGAAAAATGTACGAATACATCTTTTCCTTCTTCGTCTGAAATGAAACCGTATCCTTTCTGATTGTTGAACCACTTAACTGTTCCCTTGTTCATTTTAAATCTACCTCCAAAAATCGTTTTCGCGCGAAAACCTCATGTTTTCTACGCGGTATAGCTGTAACACCATTATGTTAGCATTTTAATGCGAAAAAGTAAAGGTTCATAATTACGTAAAATCATTGAACTTTTACGCACTATGTGTTATTTTTATAAAAATTAATTTTTTAACAATCTACGGAGGACTTGTATCAAAATGAAGAACTTGAAAAAATGGTTGAACGAGATCTTTATCGATGGATTAAGCGGAATGGCACTTGGTTTGTTTTCCACACTGATCATCGGTACCATTATCTCACAGATCGGAACTATCATCGGAGGTAATGTGGGAACCTACCTGATCGCCATGGCAAATGTGGCAAAGACACTTACGGGTGCCGGAATCGGTGTTGGTGTTGCCAGCAAGATCAAAACTTCACCTCTTGTAACTGTTGCAGCGGGAGTATGCGGTATGATAGGTGCATTTCCCAATATTGCAAACGAAGCATTCACCATCGGCAAAGCAGGAGAGCCTTTGGGAGCATTTGTGGCAGCAATCGTTGCTGTAGAGCTTGGCAAGCTTGTTGCCGGTAAGACAAAACTCGATATCATCGTCACACCTCTTGTGACAATCATTCCCGGAGCAGTAGTAGGATATGTATGCGGCGGACCTATCTCAGCATTCATGACCTGGCTTGGAAATATAGTAAATATTAATGTAGAGCTTCACCCTGTACTCGGCGGAATCGCTATTTCCGTATTAATGGGTATGATCCTTACACTTCCCATCAGCTCAGCGGCAATCGGAATCTCCATGAGCATCAGCGGACTTGCTGCAGGTGCCGCAACAATCGGATGCTGCTGTAACATGGTTGGTTTTGCCATCGCAAGCTACAGAGAGAACAAAATGGGCGGTGCCATCGCACAGGGAATCGGAACCAGTATGCTTCAGGTGCCCAATATCATGAGACATCCCCAGATCTGGATCCCTTCAATAGTATCAAGTGCAATTCTTGGACCCATCGCATCTGCAGTATTTAAGATGACAAGCACACCCATCGGTTCAGGAATGGGTTCTGCGGGATTTGTCGGACAAATCGCTGCATTTTCATCAATGGTTGAGGGAGGCATGAGCTCAGGATACGCATTGTTCCTTATTGCGCTTATGCATTTTGTACTTCCCGCAATTGTTACACTTTTGGTTTCAGAGTTCATGCGCAAGAAAAATTGGATAAAAGAGGGCTATATGAGCCTTTCAGTTGAATAAAAAGTGTGAATTTTTTGTTAAAATGTTACAAATTTGTTAAGTAAAACTTGCTCTATGTTAATTGCTATGGTAAAATCAAGTAGTTTACCGAAGGTTTATTGGTGTGAAAGATATGTTTTCACGCGTATCGGAAAGGTTTGGCAATTAATATGGAAACAAGAAAACACAAGCGCAAGGCACATCATGTTGTGATCCTTACAAGTGATGCAGTAGGCGCGGGCGTTAAGCAATTCCGTATCAAGCCCTGGATCGCCCGAGTGATCATCGCGGTTCTGTGTACCGTAGTGGGAGGACTCATTGGAGTATTATCCTACGAGGAACAGTTGTGGGAAACCGTGCGTGCTCACAATATCGAGCAACAGGACAGGATAACGGAGCTTGAGGATACCATATCTGAGCTCCAGACGGAAATTGAAGACAAAGAAGACAAAATTCAATATTTAAGTGATACAGTAAATCAAAAGGTTGCAAATGAGGAAGAGCTGGTGGCCGTCATCGAAGGACAGAGCACACCTACAGGATTTCCTCTCACAGGTTCGGCATCCATGGAGATGCTTCCTGAAAACGATTATCTTTGTGTATTTACTGCATCCGACGGAACTACGGTTGTTGCGACAGCCAGCGGTACTGTTACCGCAGTAGGCACTGATGATACATATGGGAATGTGATTCAGATCGATCACGGCAACGGTTATGTCACTGTTTACAAAAACAAAGGTGAGGCCATGGTGAAAGAAGGGGACGAAGTTGTACAGGGACCCACACTTTTTATCATGGGTGGAAACAACAGTCAGCTTGGTTACCAGGTAATTCTTGAGGGAGAGTACATAGACCCCATGGAGATCTTACAGATTGCGGGTTAATATTTCGAAAGGGCAAGGCAAAAGCAAAATGTCAGGAAAAAACAAATTTGAAATCACTACACTCATCGGACGCGAGACAGAGCTCAAGGGCGATTTTACAGCTTCAGGTTCTGTCAGGATCGATGGTATCGTAACAGGAAACGTAACTGTGACAGGAAAGCTTATCCTGGGTGCGGGAAGCTCCGTAACCGGAAATCTTGACTGTGCTTCATGCATCATCGGCGGAACTGTACTCGGAGATGTGACATCACCCGAAAAGACAGAGCTTACAGGAACAGCAAAGGTTGTGGGTAATATCACCACAAACGCCATCGTTATCGATGAAAATGCCGTATTCCAGGGCAGATGTGAGATGAGCGAGGTCAAAGATAATTCAAAGACTAAGCGTCTCACCGCAAAAGCCATCAAGGAGAGCAGAAAGACAGCACGTCAGCAGATCGTTGCAGCACTTAAGAATGTGACAGATGCTGTGGATATAAATGACACTGAGGAAGCAGCCGAAGAGCAGAAGACTTTGGATGTGATGTAATCCAGGTGGCTTAATGAGTGGCTGCATACAAGCAGCTTAAAAGAAAAGCAAATTAAAACGGAGCCCGCGGAAGCGGACTCCGAATTTTTTAAAAATAAAAACAAAATTATTTATTGATTCTTCCG
>JAGDCK010000225.1 GCA_017958585.1 Lachnospiraceae bacterium | reverse complement strand
ATCCTCTATCGCATGAACAGAAGATATACAAAGGAGCAATACCTTGCCCTTGTGGAAAAGATCAGAAGAGAGATCCCTGATGTGTCCCTTACAACAGACATTATCGTGGGCTTCCCCGGAGAGACGGATAAAGACGTTGATGATACCATTGACGTTATAAAGAAAGCGGATTTTGACAATGCTTTTACATTTATCTATTCAAAGAGAACCGGAACTCCGGCGGCAGAGTGGGAACAGGTTCTTACTGAGGAACAGATAAAGGCTAATTTTGACAGGGTATTAAAGACTGTTCAGGAGACCTCCCGTAAAAACGTGTCAAAATACGAGGGTCAGGTCATGGAAGTTTTGGTTGAGGAAGAAAACGAAAACGATCCCGCAATGATGACGGGAAGACTTGCAAACAATACTGTTGTTCATTTGCCCGGAGGAAAGGACCTTATCGGGAAACTTGTAAATGTGTCCCTGGATAAGTGCTATGGATTCTATTATATAGGCCATATTGTGTAAATGAGTCAAAAAAACTTGATTTTAATTTTTTGAAGTATTATCATATCAGTCGTGTGTGTTTATAAAATTTTTATAAATGCATGCGACTTTGTTTTTGTGATCATTTTAATTTTTGATAAACATAAACGTAGAATTTGAAAGGGACTAAAAATGGATAAACTTAAACCAAAGCTTTTTTAAGTTATGAAAACCTATTCAAAAGAGCAGTTTGTAAAGGATGTGGTTGCAGGTATCATCGTTGCGATCATTGCACTTCCTCTTTCCATCGCTCTTGCCATAGCTTCGGGAGTAACTCCCACAGCAGGTATCTATACTGCAATCATTGCAGGATTTCTGGTAGCTTTCCTTGGAGGAAGCAGAGTTCAGATTGCAGGTCCAACGGCTGCATTTGCCACCATAGTCGCAGGTATCGTTGCAAAGGACGGAACTCAGGGACTTATGATCGCCACAATCATGGCAGGAATTTTGTTGATCATCATGGGATTTTTAAGATTCGGTATGCTTCTTAAATTCATTCCCTATACCATCACAACCGGATTTACCGCAGGTATCGCAGTTACTCTTTTTATCGGTCAGATAAAGGATTTTGCCGGTATCAGCTACTTAAACGGAGAAAAGCCCATCGAGACATCGGAGAAGGTTATGGCTATCGTTAATAACATTAAGACCGTGAATCTCTCAGCGCTCCTTATCGGTTTTATATCCCTTGCAATACTTATAATATGGCCCAAGGTATCTAAAAAGATCCCCGGAAGCCTTATAGCTGTAATAGTTTCAGCTCTGATCGTTAAATTTGCGGGACTTAATGTTAATACAATCGGAAGTCTTTATCCCGATCTTTCAAATAAGCTTCCAACACTTACTGTTTCCATGGAGACGTTTACTCTTGCAAATATAAGAGGGCAGCTCTCAAATGCTGTAACCATCGCTATCCTTGCAGGAATCGAGTCCCTGCTTTCAGCAGTTGTTGCTGACTCCATGATTAATTCAAAACATCGTTCCAATATGGAACTTGTGGCACAGGGTGTTGCAAATATCGGTTCCGCATGCTTTGGAGGAATTCCTGCAACAGGTGCCATCGCAAGAACTGCCGCTAATATCAAAAACGGTGGTAGAACTCCCATTGCAGGTATGGTTCACTCCGTGACACTGGTGCTTGTACTGGTGCTCCTTATGCCTTATGCAAAGCTTATCCCCATGCCCTGTATAGCTGCAATCCTTTTCCAGGTTGCTTATAACATGAGCGGATGGAGAACTTTTGTTAACCTTTGCAAGTCATCTCCTAAGAGCGATATCCTGGTTCTTTTGACCACATTTGTGCTCACTGTTGTATTCGACCTTGTTGTTGCCATCGAGATCGGAATCCTTCTTGCCGCAGTTTTATTCATGAAGAGAATGAGTGATGTGACAAATGTCGAAGGCTGGGTATATCCCGATGATGAGGATGATCCCGATTCCATATCCCTTCGTGTTGTACCAAAGGATGTTCTGGTATATGAGATCTCAGGTCCCATGTTCTTTGGTGCCGCAGACAAGATCCTTCGTATTTCCGTAAATGATGATACAAAGGTTCTCGTTATCAGAATGAGAGGCGTAAATGCCATTGATGCCACTGCAATGCACAATCTGGAGCAGCTTTTTGACACATTTACCGCTAAAGGCATCAGGTTTGTGTTCTCCCATGTTAATGAACAGCCAATGCAGGTAATGACAAAGGCAGGATTTGTGGAGAAAGTAGGAAATGACAATTTCCAGCCCCATATTGATGAAGCTTTAAAGAGAGCTGAAAGTTTACAATAACTATATTTTGTGGTAAGATATTCGCGGATGCACAACTTTGTGTGTCCGCGTTTTTTGATTTTTAAGAGTTTGGAGTTATATCGATGGAAAACATAGATTTAACCGGGATCACTCCCATGATGCAAAAATATCTGGAGACAAAGGAAGAGTACAAGGACTGTATTCTTTTTTATCGTCTCGGAGATTTCTATGAGATGTTTTTTGATGACGCACTGGTAGCATCAAAGGAACTGGAGATCACACTTACGGGAAAAAGCTGCGGTCTTGAGGAGAGGGCGCCCATGTGCGGAGTTCCCTTCCATGCGGCTGAGGGATATTTGAGTAAGCTTGTAAGTAAAGGTTATAAAGTAGCTATCTGCGAACAGGTGGAGGATCCTAAGCTTGCAAAGGGCTTAGTTAAAAGGGAAGTAGTAAGGATCGTTACCCCCGGTACAAACCTTAATATGCAGTCTCTTGATTCTTCAAAAAATAATTACATCTTATCCATAGTTTACACCGACGGCGCCATCGGTCTTTCAGCGGCGGATGTAACCACAGGAGATTTTTTCGTGACTGAAGTTTCGGATCTCAGGAAACTGATGGATGAAGTCATGAAATATGCTCCCTCAGAGATCGTTTGTAATGACCTTTTGAATTTAAGCGGTTTTGACTTAAAGGACTTAAGGGACAGACTCCATATTTCAATAAATACTCTGGAACCTCATATGTTTGATGATGATTCCTGCAGAAGGATCCTTTTAAAACACTTTAAGGTAAACACCTTTATCGGTCTTGGAATCGATGAGTTCCCTTCGGGTATCATTGCCGCAGGGTCTCTTATGCAGTATCTCTATGATACGCAAAAAAGCGAGCTTACCCATGTAAGGCATATTTATCCCTATCTTACCAGCAAATATATGCTTCTTGATTTTTCAACAAGAAGGAATCTGGAGCTTACGGAAACGCTCAGGGAAAAACAAAAAAGAGGGTCTCTTCTCTGGGTACTTGACAAGACAAAGACTGCCATGGGTGGAAGACTCCTTAGAAGTTACATAGAGCAGCCCCTTGTAGAAAAAGATGACATTGAGCTTCGTCTTGACGCTGTAGAAAACCTTAATAAAAAGTCCATGGACAGGGATGAGATCAGAGAGTATTTAAATCCCGTTTACGACCTGGAGAGACTTTTAAGTAAAGTTACATATAAGACTGCAAATCCCAGGGACCTTATCGCATTTAAGAGTTCTCTTTCAATGCTTCCATCCATAAAGACTGTTTTATCGGATATGGATGCACAGCTTTTACAGGAGATAAATGCAGATATTGAAGGCCTTGAGGACATCTGTTCTCTGATCGATCAGAGTATCATCGAAGAGCCCCCCATTACTATCAGGGAGGGTGGTATCATAAAAGACGGCTTTGATGATACCATCGATATGCTCAGAAATGCAAAGCATGACGGGAAAAGATGGCTTGCGGAGCTTGAAGAGTCCGACAGAGAGCGTACCGGCATCAAGAATTTAAAGATAAAATACAATAAGGTTTTCGGATACTATTTTGAGGTCACAAATTCCTACAAGGATCTGGTTCCCGAGGATTATATCAGAAAGCAGACTCTGTCAAATGCCGAGAGATATACAACCCCTAAGTTAAAAGAGCTTGAGGATACCATCCTTAATGCTGAGGATAAGCTTACAACCTTAGAATATGACATGTTCTGTAAGATCAGGGATTCCATCGCAATGGAGATCGACAGGATCCAGAAGACTGCCAAAGCCATTGCAAAGCTTGATGTCTTTGCATCCCTGTCACTGGTTTCGGAGAGAAATCATTATTGCAGGCCAAAGCTTAATACCAAAGGTGTAATTGACATAAAAGACGGAAGGCACCCCGTTGTGGAGCAGGTCATAGACAATGATATGTTCATTGCAAATGACACTCATCTGGATAATGGAAACAGCTGTATCAGTATCATCACAGGCCCTAATATGGCAGGAAAATCCACCTATATGAGGCAGTCAGCTTTGATAGTATTGATGGCTCAGATAGGTTCATTTGTCCCTGCAAAAACCGCAAATATCGGTATCGTTGACAGGATATTTACAAGAGTCGGCGCGTCGGATGATCTTGCTAGCGGTCAGTCCACATTTATGGTGGAGATGAATGAAGTGGCAAATATCCTGAGAAATGCAACATCAAAAAGCCTTCTCATATTGGATGAGATAGGACGAGGAACATCCACATTTGACGGCCTTTCCATAGCATGGGCTGTTATCGAACATATCAGTAACAGGAAGCTTCTTGGGGCAAAGACTTTGTTTGCAACTCACTACCATGAGCTTACAGAGCTTGAGGGCAAAATGAGCAATGTAAACAATTATTGTATTGCAGTAAAGGAAGTTGGAGACGACATCGTTTTCCTCAGAAAGATCATAAAGGGTGGCGCGGATAAGAGCTACGGTATACAGGTGGCAAAGCTTGCAGGCGTTCCCGATATGGTTATAGACAGAGCAAAAGAGATAGTGGAACAGCTTTCCGATAATGATATCACGGAGAAGGTTCAAAGTATCGCTGTGGATACAAAAGGGGAAGCGAGGACCAACAAGGTTCCTGTGGTGGACGAGGTTGATATGGGGCAGATGTCTTTGTTTGACACATACACCGATGAGGATGTGATAAATGAGATCAGGGATATCGAGATCTCAACACTTACTCCTCTTGATGCCATGAACACTCTGTACAGACTTCAGAGTAAGATCAGAAACAGGTGGAACGGATAGATTATTTTTGAAAGGACCGTAAATAATGGCTGAGATCAAGGTTTTGGATTCGGATACTATCGACAAGATAGCTGCCGGCGAGGTGGTTGAAAGACCTGCCAGCGTGGTAAAGGAGCTTGTAGAGAATTCCATTGATGCAGGTGCGACTGCACTTACGGTTGAAATAAAAGATGGCGGCATTGAATTTATCAGAGTTACGGATAACGGTAGCGGAATTGAAAAGGCTTATATCAAGAACGCTTTTTTACGCCATGCCACAAGTAAGATAAGAACCGCCGAAGATTTAAATTCCATAGTGTCTCTTGGTTTTCGCGGAGAGGCACTTTCCAGTATAAGCGCCGTCTCAAAGGTTGAGATCATCACAAAATGTGAAAACGACCTTACGGGTCAGAGGCTTTTTATCGAGGGCGGTGTGGTAAAGGACGTGGAAGAAGTGGGTGCCCCAAAGGGAACCACCATGATCGTAAAGAACCTTTTTTACAATACTCCCGCCAGAAGAAAGTTTTTAAAACAGCCCCAGACAGAGGCCGGATATATTGCAGATCTTATGGAGCATCTTGCTTTAAGCAGGCCTGATATCTCATTTAAACTGGTGGTTGGTTCCACTACTAAGTTTCATACGTCCGGAAACGGTGATCTGAAGGAAGTGATCTACAGGATCTACGGTAAGGACTTTGCCACCGAAGTGATCCCCATCGACTATTCAGACGGACTTGTAACTTTGCAGGGGTATCTTGGTAAACCTGTACTTGTCAGGAGCAACAGGAACTTTGAACTGTTTTATCTGAACGGCAGATTTATAAAGAGTAATTCCGTTTTTAAATCCATAGAGGAAGGCTGCAGTGAGTACCTCATGCAGCATAAATTCCCATTCTGTGTGATAAATATGACCATCGACTGCACAAAGGTTGATGTAAATGTTCATCCCACAAAGATGGATGTGAGGTTTTCTGATACCGGCTTAGTATGTGAAACCATTTCAAATGCGATTAAAGAGACTTACGCAAAGGGCGAATATTTCCCGGACGGCTTAAGGGATGATGATAAGCCTCAGATCAGGAAAGATAATATCTTTGCGCCGGAACCTTTTGAGAAAAGCAGGGTAAACTCTTTCAAGGTTTCTGAGGAAAATGATTACAAAGAAAATGTAGATAAGAGTACTAATGATTTTAAGTTAAATCCTGTCTGGTCCAGAGTCCTTAGTAAAGAAACGGATGATGAAGTTAATGAACTTATCGAGAAGGTAAAGGATCTAAGGGAAGAGAACGAGAAGAAGCCCGAATTCGATTATGAATCAGAATATGAAGCTGACGCTAATGGCAACTCGGATGCTGATGCAGAATATAATACAGATACTGAAGAATTCTCGTTTGAAGAGGATGTGGCAGGACCCTTATATGAGCTTAAAACACAGGAAAAAGATCATGATGATCAAGTTGAAAGATCCGCAAAAACCGGCAATGGCTTTGACGATGATCTGATAAAAATACAGAATCCTACCCAGTTAAATCTTTTTGATGAGAGGATCTTAAAGGAAGAGAACAGAAAGTATTTCAAGATCATCGGTCAGGTCTTTGATACCTATTGGATCGTTCAATATGAGGAGAACATGCTTATAATCGACCAGCATGCGGCCCATGAAAAGGTTAAGTATGAGAGATTTATAAAGAGACTCAGGGAGAATCAGATCTTTTCTCAAAACCTGATGCCACCCATAATTGTTGCCCTTAATCCCAACGAGATCGATATCGTGGAGCGGTTCATGGATTCTTTTAATGAACTTGGTTTTGAGATTGAGCATTTCGGTGGAAATGAATATGCACTTCGAGCTGTTCCGATTGACCTTTACGGCTGCAATGAAAAGGAAATGTTTCTTGACGTCCTCGATGAAATGGGAGAGGGGATGAAGCTTGAAAAAGTAACATCTGTTCATGATAAGATCGCATCCATGTCCTGTAAGGCCGCTGTAAAAGGAAATACAAGGCTTACATTAAAAGAGGTGGAAGAACTTGTGGATGAGCTTATGGGGCTTGAAAATCCTTATAACTGCCCCCACGGACGCCCTACCATCATAAAGATGACGGAGAGGGAACTGGAAAAGAAATTCAAACGTATCGTAGATTAAAAGGAGCGCTATGGCAGATAAACCACTTGTGATAATCACAGGACCCACAGCGGTGGGTAAGACAAATTTATCTATCAAACTTGCAAAGCTAATAGGCGGTGAGATCATATCCGCTGACTCCATGCAGGTATATAAATATATGGACATAGGCTCTGCAAAGATTAAGCCTGAGGAGATGGAAGGAGTAAAGCACCATCTGATCGATATCCTTGATCCAAGAGAAGACTTCAATGTTTTTTCTTTTAAGGAGAAATGCGCTCAGGCCATTGAAGAGATCTATAAAAACGGCCACATCCCCATCATTGTGGGAGGAACCGGTTTTTATATTCAGGCTGTACTTAACGATATTGATTTTGCAGATGACGGGGACTTAGACAACGAGTCTGTCCTTAATATCAGGAAAGACCTGGAGGAATTTGCCCGTAAATACGGAGCTCATGCCCTCCATGAAAAGCTACTTGATTTTGATCCCGTTTCCTATGAAGAGATCCATGAAAATAATGTAAAGCGCACCATCAGAGCCATCGAGTTTTATATGCTTAACAACAGGCCTATCTCCGAGCACAACAGGAAGGAGAGGGAAAAAAGTTCAGTTTATGACTCCTGTTATTTTGTGCTAAACTGCCCCAGGGATGTTTTATATGAACGGGTCGAAAAAAGAGTTGATATCATGATGGAAGAAGGCCTGTTAAAAGAGGTTCAAAAACTGAAGGACTTGGGCTGTAAGCCTGATATGACCTCCATGCAGGGACTTGGATACAAGGAGATCTTAAGATTTTTAAACGAGGGCGGAAGTCTCGATGAAGCCGTAAGCGATATCAAGATAAATACCAGACATTTTGCAAAGAGACAGCTTACCTGGTTTAGAAGAGAAAAAGACTGTATCTGGGTCAACAAAGAAGATTTTCAAAATGAGGAAGAAATTCTTTTATTTTTACTTGAAAAATGTAAAAGTCGGGGTATTATATCATAAGGAAAATCAATGCAGGAGAACTTATGAACGGATTTAATATTTTTGACGGTTATAAAGACAGGGGAATAAGCCCTGAAGTTTATGAATTTTGTGAAAAGATCTGGAAGGATCTTAAACCTCGTTTCGACATGATCGACGAGGTGTCGGAATACAATCAGATGAAGGTCCTTGGAGCCATGCAGGAATGCAATGTTGCTGAAAGCTGCCTTCTTGGAACCACAGGTTACGGTTACAACGACCTGGGAAGAGATACTCTGGAAAAAGTTTATGCAAAGGTGTTTCACACCGAGGATGCTCTTGTAAGACCTCAGATAACATGCGGAACCCATGCCCTTGCCCTTGCTCTTATGAGTAATCTGCGCCCGGGAGACGAGCTTTTAAGCCCAGTGGGAAAGCCCTATGACACTCTTGAGGAAGTTATAGGCATCAGACCTTCAAAGGGCTCCTTAAAGGAATATGGTGTAACTTATTCTCAGGTTGATTTATTGGAAAACGGCGATTTTGATTATGAAAATATCAAAAAGGCCATAAATGACAGGACAAAGCTTGTCACCATTCAAAGGTCAAAGGGTTATCAGACAAGACCCACTTTATCCGTAAAGAGAATCGGAGAGCTTATAAGCTTTATCAAAAATATTAAGCCTGACATTGTCTGCATGGTGGACAATTGCTACGGCGAGTTTACGGAACCCCTCGAACCCACAGATGTTGGTGCCGATGCGGTTGTCGGGTCACTTATAAAGAACCCCGGAGGCGGACTTGCCCCCATCGGAGGTTACATAGCGGGAACAAAGGAATTTGTGGAAAATGCGGCTTACAGACTTACAAGTCCGGGCCTTGGCAAGGAAGTCGGAGCAAGTCTTGGTATACTCCCTCAGTTTTTCCAGGGATTTTTCCTGGCTCCCACAGTTACCGCAAATGCTCTTAAGGGTGCCATTTTTGCTGCAAATATTTATGAAAAGCTTGGCTTTAGCGTACTTCCAAATTCCACTGAGTCCAGACATGATATCATTCAGGCTGTGACATTTAATAATCCTGATGCCATGATAGCATTTTGCAAAGGTATTCAGTTTGCCGCACCCGTGGATTCGTTTGTCACTCCGGAACCCTGGGATATGCCGGGTTATGATTCAAAAGTCATTATGGCTGCAGGAGCATTTGTCAGCGGTTCTTCCATCGAGCTTTCTGCTGACGGACCCATCAAACCGCCGTATTCAGTATACTTCCAGGGAGGTCTTACCTGGCAGCATGCAAAGTTTGGTATCATAAGGTCATTACAGGAACTTGTAAACTCTCGTATTGTGGACACAGGTAACCTTTTGTGCTAGTATATTAATGGTCTTTTGCGGAGAAGGCAAAGAGGACTATATGAGAGAACCAGAAACAACAAACAATTTTCTACCCTATGAAAAATTCCAGACTTACGGTCCGGAAACCATGACAGATGCCGAACTTCTGGCTATCATTTTAAGGACGGGTACAAAGGACATGAGTGCCCTTGAACTTGCCGAGACGATCTTACAGAAGAGCAGAAACATAAGGCCCGGGTTACTTGGCTTAAACGATCTGTCATTAAAAGAATTAAAGGCCATCAAGGGGATCGGAGAAGTGAAAGCCGTCAAGTTAAAGGCTTTATTCGAACTTGCGATCAGGATCAGTTCCACTTCGGCATCCGCAAATGTGGAAAAATTCAGTAATCCCCGGGAAATTGCGGAGCGCTTCATGGAGAAACTTCGCCACAAAAAGACTGAGACGGTTATCTGTGCATATCTTGACAGTAAGTGTCAGCTTATAGCTGAGAAGACACTTTCCACCGGAAGCGTGAACATGTCCCTCATTTCCCCAAGGGATATTTTTATTGAGGCTTTAAAAAATGATGCGGTATTTCTGATACTTGTCCATAATCATCCTTCGGGAGATCCTTCCCCAAGCAGGGATGACATTAAGTTTACCCGGATCGTCCATAAATATGGTACGGATATCGGAATCAAGTTATTGGATCATATTGTCATCGGGGATAATAAATATTTCTCATTTAACGCTGAGAAACTGATGTAGAGAGGAGACAGCTAAGTGTCAAACAATATTTTCGGTATAGACCTTGGTACTTACAATATCAAGATTTACAGCAAAAATGATGACAATGTTTTTATAGAGAAAAACATGATCGCCATCGAAAACAAGAATAATATCTTTGCATACGGTGATTCCGCATATGAGATGTATGAGAAAGCACCGTCAAATATCAATATCAGTTTTCCTCTTTCAAACGGAGTCATTGCAGATATAAAGAACATGCAGACCCTTTTGAAACTCTTTATAGGATATCTGGAAAAAGATAATCTGAAGCCTTCCGATTTTTATATCTCAGTTCCCACTGATGTAACAGAAGTTGAGAAGCGTGCTTTTTACGATCTGGTTAAGGATGCAGGAGTAAAGGCAAAGAAGATCATGGTGGTTGAAAAGGCTGTGGCTGACGGCCTTGGTCTTGATATCGATGTAAAAAACTCAGTGGGTGTTCTCATAGTTAACGTTGGATATGAAACTACGGAGATATCCATTTTGTCACTTGGCGGAATCGTACTCAGTAAGATCATCAAGGTTGGCGGACTCAAATTTGACGAAGCCATTAAGAATATCGTCCGCAAAGAGTATTCACTCTTTATCGGCGGAAAGACTGCCGAAAACGTTAAGATGTCCTTAAAGGATCTGGAGGCTGAGCATAAGGGAGCTGTTGTTTACGGTAGAGATATCGTGACAGGTCTTCCCGTGGAGAGAGAGATTCCTACGAAGCTTGTGGACTCATCCCTGGAAGAGCATTTTAATTCAATTATAGACAATATCAAGGTTATCCTTGAGCGAACTCCCCCGGAGCTTGCAGCCGACATTTACAGGCACGGTATCTATCTTACCGGAGGAGCAAGTCAGGTGAACCATCTTGCGGAAAAGATCGCAAACGGCACCGGTCTTAGAGTGAATCTTGTGGCTGAGCCCACTGCAAGTATTGCAAAGGGTCTTGCAAGGATCATCAAAGATGACAATTACAAATCCGTTTCCTATTCGATCGAAGGAATGAGTAAATAATGAGTCCCATAGTCAAAAACAAAGGAGATAGTTTTTCTCTTCCAAGTAAATACTGGCTGGTCATTCTCACGGTGATCTGTGTTCTTTTGATGGTATTTTCATTTGGCAGCAAAAACTTTGCAAAGCCTTTTAACTATGCCTTCGGATATGTGATCACACCACTTGAAAACGGCATCAGTAAGCTTGGGGGGT
>JAGDCK010000224.1 GCA_017958585.1 Lachnospiraceae bacterium | reverse complement strand
TCCAAAGTCCAATATCTCCAGTAAGCTTGATCCGAACATAACGGGTATTGCCATAAAGAAAGTAAACTCTGCTGCCACCGTTCTGGACACACCGATAAGAAGTGCTCCGAGGATCGTGGCTCCGCTCCTGCTGGTTCCGGGGAAAAGGGCTGCCACAAGCTGCCATAAACCGATGATAACCGCAGCTTTGTATGAAAGCTCGCTTAAGCTTCCGATCTTTGGCTCCTTGCCTTTTCTAACTGTCTCGATCACGATGAATCCGATACCGAACACGATAAGTGCGATGGCTACACTGACACCGTTGTAGAATTTTTCCTCGAACCAGTCGTCGACTCCGAGAGCCACCACGATGATGGCAGGAATGCATGCCACGATTATCTTAAACCACATGGTCCATACATCTTTTTTGCAAAGGGACAAAAGGCCTGTCTCCTTTACCGGATCCGTATTTGTCTTTTTGCCAAAGGGCCAGATTTTGTTCCAGAACAGGATCACCACCGCAAGGATCGCCCCCAGCTGGATCACTACCAAAAACATATTCCAAAACTCTTCGGATACGTTTAATTTTACAAATTCATCAAGTAAGATCATATGTCCCGTGGAACTGATGGGGAGCCACTCGGTGATCCCCTCCACGATTCCGTAAAGTATCGCTTTTAAAATCTCTATCATTATTATCTCTTCTCCTGTTTATTTTCCTGCATTGGGGTATTCAGTTTTTACAAATCTCTCCAGGGCTTCCAGGCTTCTCTTTACCTTTTCCGTTTCTATGCAATATGCCATTCTAAAGAAACCCGGCGCGCCAAAGGTGTCGGCAGGCACCAGAATAAGGTCATATTTAAGCGCCTTTTTTGAAAAAGCCTTTGCATCCTCCTCCAAAGCCTTGGGGAAAATATAAAAAGTTCCGCCCGGCTTCACAACCGTAAATCCAAGTTCAACCAGTTTATCATATATAAGGTTCATGTTTGTCTCGTACACGGAAAGATCCGCGGTCTTATCCAGCACATCGCTCACAGCCAGCTGAATGATACTGGGCGGACAGTTGTGTCCGATACCTCTTGATATCTGACCGCACATGTAGACCATGGTCTCAGCGTCAGCGCATGCCGGATTGATGGCCACGTATCCGATTCTCTCTCCCGGAAGTGACAGGGATTTTGAGAATGAATAGCACATGATGGTATTGTCGTAGAACTTAGAAACACACGGAGCATCCACTCCCTCAAATACTATCTCTCTGTAGGGTTCGTCGGAAATGAGGTAGATGATATGTCCGTACTCCTCGCTTTTCCTCTTGAGAGTATCAGCCAGGCGCTTTACCGTCTCCGTGCTGTATACCACTCCGGAAGGGTTGTTGGGGGTATTAACAAGTACCGCCATGACTTTTTCAGTGAGCATCTCTTCAAATGCTTCAAAATTAATCTGGAAGGTCTCCGTATTAGGGGGAACCACCTTTAACACAGCTCCCGTCAGATCAACGTAAGGATGATATTCGGGGAAAAACGGAGCAAACGTGAGGATCTCATCCCCGGGCTCCGTGACAAGTCTGAAGGCATGTGCCAAAGCACCTGCGGCACCGCTTGCCATAAAAATATGATCCTTTGTGTAGGGGATCCCGAATCTGTTTTTCAAAGACTCTGCAATGGCTTCTCTGACAGATGTGATACCGAGACTTGGGCTGTAACCGTGAAGCTCGTTTGTGGGCCTGGTGGCAAGAAGCTGGATCATTCTGTCCGTAAATTCCTTTGGCACGGGAACGGAGGGATTTCCCAGGCTATAGTCAAACACGTTCTCGTAGCCGATTTCCTTTCCTCTGGCTGTGGCAAATTCCGACAATTCTCTGATGACTGACTTGCCCGAGAGCATGTCCTTGTATTTTTGCACTAACATCTAAAAAGTCTCCTTTTCTATATCATTTATATTCATTGTAATCTGATCGCGGCCTGCTTTTTTTGACTCATACAGGCATACATCCGCTTTTGAACTGAAATCCCACTCATGTTCATCCTCGGGAACCTTTGTGAAAACTCCCTGGCTCAAGGTGACATTCGTGACATGTCCGTCCTCGGTGATGATCTCCATGTTTCTGACGTCATCTCTGATGGCGACAACGATGTCTTTTATCCTGTCAGGCTCAACTCCTGTGTAAACCACCATGAACTCATCCCCGCCGTATCTGGCGCAGAACACATCCTCGGAGGCGTATTTTTTTAATGCCTTTCCGACGGCAATGATGCATTCATCTCCCTGGAGGTGGCCGTAGGTGTCATTGTATTTTTTGAATTTATCGATATCCATCAGTTCGATGCCGAGGCTCTGCTTGCTCTCCTTTGCATCCTCAAACTTTTCCGACAGGTATTCGTTTAAATATGCCCTGTTTGGAAGCTCCGTCATGGAATCATAGTATGCGATGTTTCTCAGGGTGCTGTTGTGGAATTTAAGCCTTTCCTGCTTTCGCTCCATGCTCTTTATCTCGCCGGACATTTCCAGTATCCTGGCGGTCATCTGCAGGCCTGTACGGGTGTGTTCCTCATAGATATCAAGATACCTGGCGGTTCCTTCTCTGTATTTGTCAAACCTTCCGTCCTGCACGTATTGTCTGCTGATATACGGGTAAAGTGTCATGAACACTTCGGGATTGCTCTCGATCTGTTTGTCCGTAAGATTTGCCAAAACCCAGGAGATGCTGGACTCCCTGTCCGCCTGTATCAAAAGGTCGATGGCGGGAATGATCATGTTCATCAGTTCCCTCTCATGTCTTGGCGAAGGCTTAAGCACCTCATCACTCATGACGATGAGTCTTGCGCCTATGAAGTCCCCCTCCGCAAATCTTACCGTGGCTTCAAGCACATGGAATGTCAGTTTGGAATAGCGGGCATCGGGATATTTTTCCCTCATTTCCTCTGCCTTTTTGTACATTTCAACGGCACCTTTGAAGTTACCGCTTAGGGCAAAGCTTATACCTAACATGACAACACTGTCGGTAATGTGTCCTGCCTGAAGGCCGTTATATTCATCAAAATATTTTAATGCTTTTTGGAATTCCTCTGCGGCGTCGGCATATTTTCGCATCTGCATAAATACCACGCCCAGGTTTGAATAGCTTCTGGCTCTGGTATAATAAAAATCCGTATTAGCCGTATATCTGAGACTGATATAAAAATAGTTCAGGGCTCCGAGGCGGTTTCCCATGTCTCCCGAAGCCATACCCATCAGGTTATAGGTCCTTGCCAGGTACTCAGTCTGTTTGGTGGCGGAGAAGCGCTTTACGCACTCATTCAGCCAATGCATGGAATTGTCGAGGCTGCTGTGAAAATAATAGTATTCGGCAAAATAAAAATATCCCACGCCAAAAAGGGCATCAGATTTTAATTCTGCTGCCGATTCCAGTATGGACTGACACTTTTCCTCAGAGAGTACGCCGCTCTCACGGTCCTTCTCTGCCTGTCCGATTATGAGTTTTTCTTCCTTTGAGATTCCTGTTACTTCCATGGCTGATATTTTAACACACTTTTACTCTTCAGTCCATAGAAGTGCACATCTTACGGCTTTTCTCCAGCCCTTCAAAAGTTCTGTGCGCTTTGCATCATCTATGGATGAAAAGAAATTCTTTCCCATTTGCCAGTTCTCTTTTATCTCTTCCTTGTCCTTCCAATAACCTGTTGCCAGCCCAGCAAGGTATGCCGCACCCAGGGCTGTGGTCTCAATACACTCGGGTCTAACCACCTCCACATCCAGGATATCTGCCTGAAACTGCATCAAAAAGTCATTGGCACTGGCGCCGCCGTCCACTTTAAGCTTTGAGAGCTTTCCGCCCATGTCCTGCTCCATGGCTTTTAGCACATCCATTGCCTGATATGCGATGGACTCCAGGGTGGCTCGGATAAAATGCTCCTTTGTGCAGCCTCTGGTGATGCCCACTATGGTTCCTCTTGCATATTGATTCCAATAGGGCGCACCCATTCCGGTAAATGCGGGAACCACATACATTCCCGCCGTATCCTCCACTTTTTCCGCATATTCCCTTGACTGGGCGGAGGTTTTCAACATTCTCATGGAGTCCCTTAACCACTGAACCGAAGCGCCTGCCACAAAGACGCTTCCCTCCAGGGCATATTCCACGTCGTCAGAGGTGCTTGCTGCGATGGTGGTCAAAAGTCCTGCCTTTGAATCCACTGCCTCATGCCCTGTATTCATAAGTAAAAAGCATCCTGTGCCGTAGGTATTTTTTACATCCCCCTGCTCAAAACAGCACTGTCCGAAAAGCGCTGCCTGCTGGTCTCCCGCGACCCCGGCTATGGGTATGTTTCCTCCCAGGATCGCACTGTCGGTGTGACCGAAGATACAGCTGCTTGGGCGCACATCGGGAAGCATGCACTTGGGTATGCCGAAGCGTGCGCATATCTCATCGTCCCAGCACAGATTATGTATATCGTAGAGCATTGTTCTGGAGGCATTCGTGTAGTCCGTCACATGGACTGCCCCCTTGGTAAACTGCCATATAAGCCAGGTGTCCACCGTTCCGAATAAAAGCTCACCGTTTGCGGCCCGCTTTTTGCCATCGGGGATGTTGTCCAGTATCCAGGCTATTTTTGACGCACTGAAATACGCATCGGGGACAAGGCCTGTCTTTTCTCTGATCACTTTGTCAAAGCCGTCCGCCTTTAATTCCTCGATCCTGTCCGCGGTACGCCTGCACTGCCATACAATGGCGTTGTACACGGGTTTTCCAGTATCCTTTTCCCAGACTATTGTGGTCTCACGCTGGTTGGTGATGCCTATGGCGCTGATATCATCCGCTGAAGCGTTTATGGATGCCATGCACTCTATGGCCACGGAGAGAAGGGACGACCAGATCTCCATGGGATTGTGCTCAACCCAGCCGGGCTTTGGATATATCTGCTTGAATTCTTTCTGATACATGGCGCAGGAATTGCCGTGTTTATCAAAAAGTATACATCTCGAACTTGTGGTTCCCTGATCCAGGGCCATTACATATTTTGCCATTTTCCCCAATACCTTTCTATTCAAAATTTGCGGTGGCCACCACATCAATGCCTGTGTCCGCCACGTTTTCTATTATCACATCGCCTATCTTTACGGGGGCTTCCACGCTGATACCCTTAAGGGCGTCCATGCATTCAAATATTTTGCCCTTTGGAATATCGCCCTTTGTCTTTACGCTTACCACCCCGTTTTTTGTCCCTGCGATCCGGACTGAGCTGGTGACGGTCCTCACCGGATTTAATACTTCCGTCCTTCCGTACTCCTCCCCCTTGGGGCAGCTGTTTCCGGTTACGGTTGCAGTATTGTCAGGATTTACATGTACCGTAAGGGCACACCCCTTAGGGCACCTGATGCAGGTTAGCTCCACATCTCTTTCAACTGTCTTTACCATTTCTTTATCCAAAAATATCACCTGCCCTTCACATAGTTGGCCGCAAACGCTCCGGCTCTCTCGGCTTCCGCTGACACATGGTCCACAAGCTCGTGGACGTGAAGCACATTTCCGCAGGCAAAAAGTCCCGGGATGCTGCACTGAAGAGTGGAATCCACCACAGGGCCTCCGGTCTTTGGATCCATCGAGGCTCCCGCAGCAGTCGTAAGTTCGTTTTCCGGGATGAGGCCACAGGAAAGTAAGAGCGTATCGCACTCCACAAACTTTTCGGTGCCCTTGATGTGATTCATGTTTTCATCCACCTGACTTAAAGTGACACCCTCAACTCTGCTTTTTCCGTGGATGCAGGTGACTGTGGTATTCAGATAAAGGGGGATGTCAAAGTCCTCCAGGCATTGCACGATATGTCTCTTTAATCCGCCACTCTTTGGTCTGATCTCCGCAACGCACAGAACCTCTGCCCCCTCTAGCTTAAGGCGCCTGGCCATTATGAGTCCGATGTCTCCGGAGCCCAAGATCACGATCTTTTTTCCGGGCATTCTTCCTTCCATATTTACATAGTACTGGGCGGTGCCTGCGCTGAATATTCCGGCAGGTCTTGATCCCGGTATACTGAGTGCCCCTCTTGGTCTCTCCCTGCAGCCCATGGCCAGGATCACCGCAGAGGCTTTTATCTTCATCATTCCGTTTTCTTTGTTCATGGCTGTGACGATCTTGTCGCCGTCATCCGCCACACTTATGTCACATACCATGGTATTTAACATGTAGGGAACGGCTTCGGTATTAACCATTGTGACATATCTGTCAGCATATTCCGGGCCCGTCAGTTCTTCTTTAAAGGTATGTAGTCCAAAGCCGTTGTGGATGCATTGATTAAGGATACCTCCAAGGCACTTATCCCTCTCCAGAATCAGCACATTTTCCACACCGTTTCTCTTTGCGGAAAGCCCTGCCGCAAGTCCCGCAGGTCCGCCACCGATTATCAGGATGTCCACATTTTTCATAGGCTGTCCTCCTTGGTAAAGCCTTTCAGGACTTCAGATCCGGAACCGCTTTTACATACATTTCCTCTGTCCGTATTCAGTTCCCTCTCCAGGATCTCCAATACCTTCGGCTGGCAAAATCCCGACTGGCATCTGCCCATGCCGGCTCTGGTGCGGCGCTTGATTCCGTCAAGGGTCCTTGCACCCACAGGCCTGTCTATGGCTTCCACGATCTCGCCTTCTGTCACAAACTCGCACCTGCAGATGACATTTGCGAACAGGGGATTTTGTTTTATCAGAGATTCCCTCTCCTCATCGCTTGCATTTGCCATGTTGGGGATTCCTTTTCTGCTCTCCACAAAGCCTATCCTGTCAGGCACAGGAAAGCGCCTGTTTACCATTTCCGCCACGTATTGACCGATTGCAGGGGCGGCAGAAAGACCGGGAGATTCAATTCCCGCCACGTCAAAAAATCCCGGGGCTTTGTCAAGTTCCTCTATGAGAAAATCCCCCGGGCCGGACTCGTCAAAATGCGCCCTAAGCCCTGAAAATGAAGTTATGACCATCTTTTTATTGATATCGGGTGCGGAAAGAGCAGCCTCCTTAAAGACTTTACTCATGCCCTCGGCAGTGGTATCGGTATCCGTCTTGTCGTCCAGATCCTCAGCCGTGGGGCCCACCAGGAGATTGCCGTGAACCGTGGGGGTTACCAGAATTCCCTTTCCAAGCTTTGAAGGCAGCTGGAATATGGTCTTATCCACGAAATCACCGCATTTTTTGTCCAAGAGATTATATTGACCGCGCCTTGGCACGATCTTTAGTTTTTTATCACTCACCATATTGTGGATCTCATCCGCAAAGACTCCGGCTGCATTTATCACGGCCTTTGTCTCATAAATTTCATTCCAGCAGATAACTTTAAATCCGTCAGCTGTTTTTTCTATGGAAGTGACTTCTTTTTCAAAATAAAAATCGACCCCGTTAACCGACGCATTCTCCGCAAAGGCTTCTGTCATTCCAAAGGGGCACACTATGCCGCCCGTGGGTGCAAAAAGCGCTCCGGCAAGATCCTTTGTGATGTTTGGCTCCATCTCCCACACTTCAGCGGGAGTAAGGATCCTGATACCCTTTACGCCGTTTTTTTCTCCGCGGTCCTTTAAGACTTCAAGCTTTGGCAGATCCTCCTCGTTAAAGCACAGCACAAGAGACCCGTTTCTCCTGAAAGGAAAATCCAGTTTCTTTGACAGTTCTTCCATCATCTCATTGCCACGGACATTGAGTTTTGCCTTTAAAGTTCCTTCCTTCGCATCATAACCGGCGTGCACTATGCCGCTGTTTGCCTTGGAAGTGCCCTCACAGATGTCCGCATTTTTTTCAAGGACTGCGATATTTCTCTGTCCTCTTGCCAGTTCCCTGGCGATGGCACATCCCGTGACACCGGCACCCACAATAACCACATCGTATCTGCTCATGTCATTCCCTCCGTAGGTCGGTCAGCTCTCTGATAGTTCTCGGATAAAAATCACAACTTTTGTTAACAAGGTCTTCTATTCAGTTGACTATATTATAACACGATACTACTTTATATCGTGCATCTATTTTCATTGTTTATTAAATCTGTTTCGTATATTATAATCTTAAATTACGAAATAAAACGAAATCCAAAAGGAGGAAGAATATATGCCAAACAAACCAAACTTCGGTTTTGAGCGCGTCCAGAACGCGGACTCAAAGAAAACAGGAAAGATCGTGAGTATCGTTATAGTATGCCTGATCGCTCTTGTACTTATTTTCAATTGTACCTACCAGGTAAACGAGCAGGAATCCGCAGTGCTTGTAACATTGGGACAGGCAAAGTCAATCACAGACTCAGGTCTTCACTTTAAGCTCCCCTTCATTCAGAGCGTAAAGAAAGTCAACACAACCATTCAGGGCTTCTCCATCGGTTACGATGAGTATTCAAATTACATTCCCGATGAAAGCCTCATGATCACCTCGGATTTTAATTTTGTAACCGTTGACTTCTTCGTGGAGTACAGATTTTCAGATCCCGTAAAAGCCGTTTACGCTTCCAAAAATCCCGT
>JAGDCK010000223.1 GCA_017958585.1 Lachnospiraceae bacterium | reverse complement strand
TACTTTATAGGAAATTCCTCCGAATTTCCTATAAAGTAAAAAGCGCTCCGCTAAGGATGCGCACTCGCGCGAGAAGAAGATTGTTGCTAAAGCAACACGCGCTCGGCGCGTAGAATCTCGCAAGCGAGATTCTTTTTTATATTTCCCCACTTTACAAAAAGTTCATAAATATTTAATTGCATTCAATTTAATTTTGAGTATAATGTTAGATGTCTAACAAGTTAGTTAGGTATCTAACAAGTTGGTTGGGTATCTTTCTTTTTTCACATGAATCAAAAAGGAGGGTGCGATGGAACACAGAAATGACAGTTCATATATGGGTTTTCAGCTTAAGAGCGTGAATAACGTGATAAGGCGTGCCATAGAATATCGGTTTGACAGAGAGAACATGCGTGACATCTGCGGACTGCAGGGACCCTGCATCGGTTACATAATCGACAACAGTAAAAGCAGCGACGTATTTCAAAAGGATGTGGAAAAGGCGTTTAATATCCGCCGCTCATCCGCAACCGTAATGCTTCAGGGTCTTGAGAACAAGGGCTATATCAAGCGTGTCCCCGTGGAATATGATGCCAGACTTAAGAAAATCGTGGCCACGGACAAAGCATACGAAAGCCACGAAAAGGTGGTGGCCCTGATCGATTCTTTTCACGAAGATATGGAAAAGGGTATCACTCCGGCGGAGAAAGCGGAATTTACACGGATCCTGTCCAAGATAACTCATAACCTGGAAGACATCGAAAAAGAAAACAAGTCTTTCAGATAAATTTTTAAAGTCAAGATCATCAAGACAGAAAGGAACAAAAAGACATGATAAAGACATTGTCTAAATACATCAAGGAATTTAAGGCCGATTCCATAAAGACACCTTTGTTTATGGTGCTTGAGGTAATCGTGGAAATGCTCATTCCTCTTGCCATGGCTTCCATCATCGATGACGGTGTGGGAGCGGGAGACATGAAGCACATCCTGACAATGGGTGGCGTAATGTTACTCCTTGCCCTCATCGGTCTCTATGCAGGTATCATGGGAGGAAAATACGGTGCCAGAGCTTCCGCAGGATTTGCCAGAAACTTAAGGGATGCAATGTATACCAACATTCAGACCTTCTCATTTTCAAACATTGACAAATTCTCCACAGCAGGTCTTGTCACCAGGCTTACAACGGATGTCACAAATGTACAGAATGCATATCAGATGATATTACGTCTGTGTGCACGAAGCCCCATCAGCCTGATAGTTGCCATGACCATGGCATTTATCATCAATGCGAAGGTTGCAAGTATTTACCTGATAGCCATAGCATTTTTGGCAATAGTCATCTTTTTGATAATGGGAAAGACAAGAAGATATTTCGATCAGGTATTCAAAAAATATGATGATCTCAATGCTTCTGTTCAGGAAAATGTAACCGCACAGCGCGTTGTAAAGGCTTTTGTGCGTGAGGATTACGAGATCGATAAGTTCCACAAGGCCAGCAATAATATTTACTCCATGTTTTTAAAGGCAGAGGGTATGATAGCCAATGTTTCTCCTCTTATGAATCTCACTATTTACGCCTGCATTCTGGGCATCAGCTGGGTAGGAGCAAATCTGATCGTGGGCGGAGAACTTACCACCGGTGAGCTTATGAGTCTTCTCACGTATTGCATGACTATCCTCATGAATCTGATGATGCTTGCGATGATCTTTGTGATGGTCACCATGTCAGTGGCAAGTGCAAAGCGTATCAGTGAAGTGCTTGAAGAAAAGCCGGATATCACAAACCCCGAAAATCCGGTATTTAATGTGGATGACGGAAGCATCAGATTTGATCATGTGACCTTCAGATATAATTCCACCAGTGAGAAGCCGGTGCTTTCAGACATCAATCTGGATATCAGATCAGGTGAGACCATAGGTATTCTGGGTGCAACCGGATCATCAAAGACCAGTCTGGTAAACTTAATAAGCCGTCTGTATGATGTTTCCGAGGGAAGCGTCAGTGTGGGTGGAAGAAATGTAAAGGACTATGATCTGGAAGCATTGAGAGACCAGGTATCGGTGGTACTTCAGAAAAACGTTCTCTTCTCCGGAACCATTCTTGACAACCTTCGCTGGGGTGATGAAAATGCCACACTGGAGGATTGCAAGAGAGCATGTGAACTTGCATGTGCAGATGAATTTATCGAGAAGATGCCCCAGAAATACGAGACCCGTATCGAACAGGGTGGAAGCAATGTATCGGGAGGTCAGAAGCAGAGACTTTGTATTGCAAGAGCGCTTCTGAAAAAGCCCAAGGTCCTGATCCTTGACGATTCCACCAGCGCTGTAGATACAGCAACGGATGCAAAGATCAGAAAGGCATTTGCAACGGAGATACCGGATACAACAAAGATCATTATTGCTCAGAGGATCTCATCCATAAAAGATGCGGACAGGATCATCGTGATCGACAACGGTGTGATAGATGCTGTAGGAACCCACGATGAACTGGTTGAACAGAATGCTATTTATAAAGACATATATGAAGCCCAGACGGGTGGAAACAGAGACTTTGATGAAAACGGAGGTGAACAGTAATGCCGGGACCGGGACAGAGAAGACAATTTGGCGGAGAGAAGGTTGAAAACCCCGGAAAGGTTTTCATGCAGATAATCAGATATATCATGAAAAACTACGCTTTCCGTTTTATGCTCATATTTGTATGTATCATAATCAGTACTTTGGCTACAGTCAGAGGAACCATGTTTCAGAGGACATTGATCGATGACTATATCACTCCTTTGGTAAAGGCTGTGGCAGCAGGAAACGTACCTGATTTTTCCGGACTTTTGGGAGAGATAGGGAGAGTGGCTTTGATGTACGGTGTGGCTGTGATCGCAGTATTTGTACAGAACAAGACTATGATCTACATATCCCAGGGTACACTCAGAAATCTCAGAAATGATATGTTTGAACACATGGAAAAACTGCCCATAAAGTATTTTGACACTCATTCACACGGAGATATCATGTCAATCTATACAAATGATATAGATACATTGCGACAGATGATAAGCCAGAGCATCCCGCAGGTATTTTCGAGTGCAATCACTATTGTGGCAGTGCTTATCAGCATGTTTATCCTTAGTATTCCACTCACTCTTGTGACACTGCTCATGGTAGCTCTTATGATGTTCTTTTCCACAAAGATCCTTTCCAAGTCCGGAAAATACTTCATTGAGCAGCAAAAGGATCTGGGCAAGGTAAACGGATATATAGAGGAGATGATGAGCGGCCAGAAGGTTGTAAAGGTATTCTGTCATGAGGACAAGTCCCTTGAGGAATTCAGAGAGTTAAACAACAAGCTTTTTGACAGTGCCTATAATGCAAACAAATTTGCAAATATCATGGCACCAGTAAATGCCCAGCTTGGAAATTTAAGCTATGTGGTATGTGCCATCGTAGGAGGTATTCTGGCCCTTACAGGATTTGGCGGATTTACCGTAGGTGCCCTGGCATCATTCCTTACATACAACAGGAGCTTTAACATGCCTATCAGCCAGGTGAGCCAGCAGTTTAACAGTATCGTAATGGCTTTGGCAGGCGGAAAGAGAGTATTTGATCTTATCGACCAGGAGCCTGAAGCAGATGACGGATATGTGGCACTTGTAAATGCAAAGGAAGTTGACGGAGAGATCGTTGAGAGCGCAGAGCGCACAGGAATGTGGGCCTGGAAGCATGTTCATCAGGCGGACAAGTCAGTTACATACGTCCCTCTTAAGGGCGAGATCGTCATGGACGGAGTTGACTTTGGATACACTGATGAAAAGATGGTTCTCCATGATATCAAGCTCTTTGCAAAGCCAGGTCAGAAGATCGCATTCGTAGGATCCACAGGTGCAGGAAAGACCACCATCACAAATCTTATCAACCGTTTCTATGATATACAGGACGGAAAGATCAGATACGATGGTATCAATATTAATAAGATCAAGAAGGGCGACCTCAGACGAAGCCTCGGAATGGTGCTGCAGGATACCCATCTTTTCACAGCAACCGTAAGAGAAAATATCAGATTCGGAAAGCTTGATGCAACGGACGAAGAGGTTGTGGCAGCAGCAAAGCTTGCGGGCGCGGACAACTTTATCAGACAGCTTCCGGACGGATATGATACGGTTCTTACAGGGGACGGAGCTAACTTAAGCCAGGGACAGAGACAGCTTTTGTCCATCGCAAGAGCAGCGGTAGCGGATCCTCCGGCTCTTATCCTGGATGAAGCCACAAGCTCCATTGATACCAGAACCGAGCGACTTGTGCAGGAAGGCATGGATTCCCTTATGAAGGGAAGGACCACCTTTGTTATCGCCCACAGACTTTCAACAGTACAAAACTCTGACTGTATCATGGTTTTGGAACAGGGAAGGATCATCGAGCGCGGTACCCATGAGGAGCTTCTGGCGCAAAAGGGCAAGTACTATCAGCTCTACTCCGGAAGTTCACCGGCCTAGTAAACGGTTATATCGGACAAATTAATAACTTTTCTTCTTTGCAGTAAAGCCAAAAAGTGATAGAATATATTAGGTTTAGTATTTTATTGCATTGGAGAAGAGTTATGGCAAATGAAAAAATAATCCTTACCGGAGACAGACCTACCGGTAGACTTCATATCGGACATTATGTCGGTTCCTTGAGACGTCGTGTGGAATTGCAGAATTCCGGCGAATTTGACAAGATCTTTATCATGATTGCTGATGCCCAGGCGCTTACAGACAATTTTGATAATCCTGAAAAAGTTCGTCAGAACATTATTGAGGTGGCTCTTGACTATATTTCAGCAGGTATCGATCCTGCAAAGAGTAACATCCTCATCCAATCCCAGATCCCCGAGCTTACGGAACTGACATTTTTTTACTCAAATTTAGTTACGGTTTCCAGACTTCAGAGAAACCCCACTGTAAAAAATGAGATCCAGATGCGTAATTTTGAGACCAGCATTCCCGTAGGTTTCTTTACTTATCCCATAAGCCAGGCGGCAGATATCACCGCATTCAAGGCTACCACCGTTCCTGTAGGTGTGGATCAGCTTCCCATGATCGAGCAGACAAAGGAGATCGTGCAGCGTTTCAATTACATCTACAGCCCCGACAAACCGGTTCTGGTGGACTGCGAGGCACTTATCCCCGAGAACGAGAGCTGTCAGCGTCTTCCCGGAATTGACGGTCAGGCCAAGATGAGTAAGTCCCTGGGTAACTGTATTTACCTCTCTGATTCAGCTGATGAGGTAAAGGACAAGATCATGAAAAAAATGTACACAGATCCTCTTCACATCCAGGTTTCCGATCCCGGACATCTGGAGGGAAATGTGGTATTTACATATCTTGATGCATTTTGCAAGGATGAGCATTTCGAGAGATATCTGCCTGAGTATGCAAACCTTGACGAACTTAAAGGTCATTATACAAGAGGCGGTCTCGGAGATGTAAAGGTAAAGAAATTCCTTAACAATATCATGCAGGAGACCCTTGATCCCATCAGAACACGCAGACATGAACTGGAGAAGGATATTCCCGGAATCTATGAGATCCTCAGACAGGGAACAAATGCAGCAAGAGAAGTGGCCGCAAACACACTTTCAGAGGTGAAGGCAGCCATGAGGATCAATTATTTTGATGATGCGGAGCTTATCCGTGCCCAGAGCGAGAAATACGAAGGTATCAAGGATTGATCGCGTCTGTTTTTTAGAAATTAGTTTGCTTGGAGAAGGGTATGCAAATAGTGGAGTTGGAGACAGGCACCAAACTTACTTTTTTGGTGACTGCCAAGGGGAAACAATTAAGTTTTGAGTCATCTGTGGTGGATGTAAATCCAAACAGACATTATATATTGGCTGAGGCTGTGATGAGCGGTGACAGGATAGTGTCTTTCAGGGGCGAAGAGATCACTGCCAGCATGCTGGCAATCTTTCCCGGGGACAAGCCCATGATGTTCATCGAGCCCGAGATCATCACCATGAGACGCAATGACAATACTCTTTGTTACAAGGTTTCCTCCCCTGCCCACGGAAAGCCTTTTAACAGAAGAGGAGCATACAGATGTGTTATCGGAGTGGATTCAACGATCCAGTATGAACTTAGCGGTCAGCCCTCCGATGTATTTATAAAAGATGTCAGTGTCACGGGATTTGCAATTGTATGCAGCGCCACCGTAAACATTGCCGTAGGGCAGCTTATCCATGTGGTGCTCACCGATTCCATTGAGGGACCAAACGGCGGAAATGAGCAGTTTTCCTTTAATATGTACGGTATCGTGGTGAGAAATCAGCTCCTTGACAATGGCAAGATCGTCTACGGATGCAGATTCAATGACAAGATCAGAGGCCTGGATTCCTATCTGGCAAAGAAAGACAGGATTGCCATCGCAAAGAATAAGGGCGAATAAGAACTTATTCCATCATGAAGTTACTAAAAGGCATATCATAAAGATGAGAAAGATAGAATTTAAGATGGAAAGGCCGGGCCTTTGCAAAGAGGGCGATGAGATAACCGTGACTGAGGGACTTCTCCCCAGCAACTATTATTATACCATTGATCCGTCCCTGGCAATGTCACCCAACATTCCATTCAACAAGAGACTTAAAAGTAAATCCGGAAAAGTCGTAAGCGTGGTCCAGAACCCCAGAGGATTTTATGTGACCGTGGAGTTTGACGAACCGGAG
>JAGDCK010000026.1 GCA_017958585.1 Lachnospiraceae bacterium | reverse complement strand
GTTTGGGGTGGAAGCCCCCGCTGTAATTCCCACCAGTCGATTAGCTTTAGGTAAGTCTAAATGCAAGTCATCCAGTGTCTGTATGAAATAGGTGTTTTCACATTCCGCTTTACAGATGTCATAAAGCTTTTTTGTATTGGAACTGTGTCTGCCTCCTATCACTATCATGACATCAGCCTTTTTAGCCAAATCCTGAGCTGCCTGCTGACGCTCCTCTGTAGCGTTACAGATAGTATTCACAACACTATCATTGTAACCTTTTTTTCGAAAAATATCAACTATATATTGAAATTTATTAAAGTTATATGTGGTTTGAGAAACAATGCACAACTTTTCACCGATTTCGGGCTCAAATTCAAGCACCTCCTCAGGAGTCTCAAATACCGTACATTTTCCAAGGCACCATCCTACAATGCCTTCCACCTCCGGATGTTTTTTGTCCCCGATGATGATGACATGTTTGTCTTCTGTGCCTGCTTTTTCTACAATTCGGTGAATTCTCTTTACAAAGGGACAGGTGGCATCGATGCATTCCATGCCGCTTTCGGTGATAAGCTCCGTGATCCTCCTGGGAACCCCGTGAGCCCTTATAACCACTGCACATTTTTCTTTCTCTGACGTGCCGCAGTCAATGAGTTTTAAGAGGTCCTCCTCATTTTCAAGGACATTGACTCCTTTTTCTGACAATTCATTCACAACACTTTCATTATGCACAATGGGACCGTATGTATATATTTTTTTCCCGCTTTCAAGGGATTCCAAAACAGTGTCCACGGCTCGCTTTACTCCAAAGCAAAAGCCCGCATGTTCTGCCAGTACTACTTCCATTTATCAGTTTCCTTTTTTCTCAAGACATAATTTGTAAATATGGTCGATGACTTCATCAAGGGTCATGTCGGAGCTGTCCACAAGGACTGCATCGAAAGCCTGCTTTAAGGGAGCGGTCTCTCTGTGCATGTCTCTGTAGTCTCTCTCCTCGATCTCCCTCTGAATGGTCTCAAGATCACAGGCTTCGCCCTTCTCCTGTAGCTCCTTATATCTTCTCTTTGCCCTCTCGTAGCTGCTGGCGGTGAGATAGATCTTTAAATCCGCCTGCGGAAGGACCACGGTTCCTATATCTCTTCCGTCCATGATAACGTCATTGTCAAGGGCGATCCTCTTCTGGGTATCAACGATGGCCTTTCTCACTTCCGGGATCGCTGATGAAACCGAAGCCATATTTCCCACTTCCTCAGCTCTTATAAAGGGGTTAACATTCTCGCCGTTTAAAAATACAGCCTGCTCTCCCCCGTCAAATTTAAGGGTCACATCCGCCTCTCTTGAAAGCTCGATCATTTTTTCCCTGTCATTTTTGCCCACGTTATTTCTGAGAATATATAAAGCATTTGCTCTATACATCGCCCCCGTATCCACGTATATAAGTCCCATCTTTTTGGCAACAGCCTTTGCAATGGTGCTCTTTCCCGCTCCTGCAGGTCCGTCTATTGCTACATTAAAACTCATTTTACTCCTCCTTAAGTGCATTTTTTCCGGCGGCATATCCCGTGGACCATGCTATCTGGAGGTTAAAACCTCCCGTCACTGCATCCACGTCCAGGACTTCCCCCGCAAAGAAAAGTCCCTTGACCTTCTTACTCTCCATAGTGGTGGGATTTATCTCCTTTACGGACACACCACCCTGGGTGATTATGGCTTCCGCATAACTTCTCACACCCGAAACGTGAAGCGGAACTTTTTTTATAAGTTCCGAAAAACTTCTTCTCTCTGCCTTTGATATCTCATTTACCTTTTTGTCAGGATCGATCCCGGATAATTCCACCATCACAGGTATAAGCCCCGACGGAAAAAGAGAGGCAATGGCATTTTTAAAATTTCTGTTTCTGTTTTCATCAAATTCCTTGATGATCCTCTTATCCAAAGTCTCTATATCAAGAGCAGGCTTTAAGTCTATAAAAAGCGATACATTGTCACTCTTTCTCTTTTTGTAATAACAGCTTGCGGTGAGGACCAGCGGTCCGCTCACGCCAAAATGGGTAAAGAGCATTTCACCAAATCCCTTGTAGAGCACCTTTTTTTCATCCGCCATGGTTAGCTCCACATTTTTAAGTGCAAGACCCATAACGGATTTTGGCCAGGTCTCCACCGTGTTAAAGGGCACAAGGGATGGATTACAATCCGTAACCTTTAGTCCAAGCTTTTTTGCAAACTCATGTCCGTCGCCGCTGCTACCTGTTAACGGATATGAGAGTCCTCCGGTACAGATAATACATTTATCACCTTCAACTGCTGACTCTTTTCCCGATCTGTCCTTAACCTTTATGGCTTTAAATTCGTCGTTTTCAACGATTATATCAGTGACTGTGTGCTCGTATCTGATGTCCACATGGTTTTTGTTAAGGAGATTTAAAAGTGCCTTAAGCACATCCGACGAATGGTCGGATACGGGAAAGACCCTGTTACCGCGCTCGATCTTTAATGGGCATCCCGCGCCTTCTATCAGTTCCATGACGGATCTGTTGTCAAACCCCGCAAAAGAACTGTACATGAATTTGGCATTTGTGATGATGCTCGCAAACACTTCCTCCATGTCGGCGGCATTTGTGACATTGCATCTGCCCTTTCCTGTTATATAAACCTTTTTTCCCAGTTTTTCATTTTTTTCAAATAGGATGACATCATCTCCGCATGATGCGCTTTTATATGCTGCCATCATGCCGGCGGCTCCGCCACCTACAACCAGGACTTTACTCATTTTTATCCTCCTGTTTTCTGAGGGGGTTGTTTAATATGGGTTCGTCGTTGATGAAATTGATCTCGTCATTTAAGTAAACCTGATAATTGTTCCAGGTTTCCTCAAGCATCTTTAAATTATCTCTTACCGCCTCGGGGCGCTTTAAGCAAAGTGCCACAACCAGAGCATTTATAAGGCTTAAAGGTGCAACCAGCGAATCCACGATTGACACCATGTCGCTTCTGGCTAAAAGATTACAGGATGAATACAGATTCATGGGTGAATGGATGGAATCTGTAATAGCTATAAGTTTTGCATTTCTGTCCCTTGCAAACTCCATGGCCTTTAAAGTTCTCATGGAATATCTGGGGAAGGAAATACCGATAAAGCAGTCCTTCTCACTGATCCTTATCATCTGCTCAAAGGTTTCAGAGACGCTGGTGGTATTTAAAAGTGTCACATTTCCCCTTATCATGTTCAGGTAGAAATGTAAAAATACCGCCAGGGGCTCATT
This sequence comes from Lachnospiraceae bacterium, assembly GCA_017958585.1. Lineage (GTDB taxonomy): Bacteria > Bacillota > Clostridia > Lachnospirales > Lachnospiraceae > RGIG10340. Next base: position 2,149 of record JAGDCK010000026.1, on the reverse strand, counting down.
ACTTCTAAGTCCCATTATATAAACATTTTCTGCGTTTAAGATGGTATCAAGCGCCTGCTCGAAAGCCGGGATATCCAGATTTGTGATGGTATCCTGAATCTTTTCGATATCTGCAGACAATACGGAAGTGATGATCTCCGACTGGGAGCTCCTGCCGTACTTGGACTCGATCCTCTGCATGCTGTTAAGCTTTCCCTTGACGCACTCTTCCATTGCCTTTAAAAGCTCGGGATAACCGTCGTATCCGAGGGTTGTGGCAAACCTTACCACGGTGGACTCACTGATATTTAAAGTCTCGCCAAGCTTTGCGGCAGTCATGAAAGCTGTCTTTTCATAATTTTGAAGAACATAATCCGCTATGATCTTGTGGCTCTTACTCATCTTTGGGAAGCGCTCTTTAATTCTCTCGATCAAATCAAAATCCTGTGCCATAATGTCCTCCCTTATCTGGAAAATGCCGCATATGAAGCAACCAAAAGTTCCGAAGTCTGTGCGTTGTCCAGGTCGTAATCTCCCGTGAGAGACATGCAGGCCGCACCGTGAATAAAGATCCACATCTTCATAAACAATCCTTCGGGGTCCTTGCAATTACGCTGTCTGGCGAGATTGATCTCCCTTACCACATTCCCGTCATTTCCGTTTAAAAGTTCATACATGGATTTTTTCTTTTGAAAATCAGAGACAAACAACAATTTAAACAGATTCTTTTCTTCTTTTGCAAAAGAAATATATGCAAGCCCCAGATCTCCGAACGGGATCAGAGAAGACTTGTCATACTCTTTGAAATAGTCGAGGAAATACTGTGAAGCCTTCTCATAAACCGCAACCAGCAGTCCCTCCATGTTTTCGTAAACCCTGAATATGGGCTGTGTGGAACACCCCACTGCCGCCGATACTTTTCTGGCGGTAACGTTTTCAAACCCTTCATTTTTGGCCATCTCGAAGGCGGTGTTCAAAATCATTTCTTCGGTGACCGATTCTTTTCTTGGCATAAATAACCCCACTTCTTGTAAAACTTTTTAACAACACTTGTTATTTTAATATCTGATCATACTAAATGTCAAGAAATAAGTACACATCCCGGTGAATGATCAATACTTGAAATTCGGGTCTATCTGCAATCAGCAGTCGCGGGGAAGGTATCCATAGCGGAGCGCTTTTTACTTTATAGGAATGCGAAGCAATTTCCTATAAAGTAAAAAGAGTCCCCTGCCAAAAGCAAGGGACTCTGAAAATTCAAATATTAAACAGGGTATGCACCGTTCTTTGTATCAGCTGCGCTGACATCAACCTTTTCCTGCTGAGCCTGACGATATTTGAAGTAGTCTGTAGCAACCTGAGGGAACAATGCGTATGAAAGCACATCCTCCTCCTGCTGTTTGTACTGCTTCATTTCTGCTTCGATTGTCTCAAGTTCAGGCTTATCATGGCCTGTAGCTTCAGCGGAACGAGCTGTTGAACGAGGCTCGCCGGGAATAACCTTGTCGATTACTTCCTGGTTCATAGGCTTAACTGTCTGACCATAGTTACCGCGGAGCAGATCCTTGAACTCTCCTGTAGCCATCTTGTATCTCTCACCCATGAGAACGTTGAAGATAGCCTGTGTACCAACGATCTGTGAAGAAGGTGTAACAAGAGGGGGCTCACCGCAGTCCTTACGAACTCTGGGGATCTCCTCGAGAACATCACGGTATTTGTCTTCAGCATGCTGCTCTTTGAGCTGTGAAACCATGTTTGAAAGCATACCGCCGGGTACCTGATAAAGAAGTGTCTTGATGTTTACGCCGAGAACCTTTGTAGACATAAGACCGCTCTTTAAGCACTCTTCTCTGTAAGGTGTGAAGTAATCAGCGATCTCAGCAAGGAGATTCTGATCAAATCCTGTATCGAACTCTGTGCCCTTGAAGGTCTCAACCATAACCTCTGTTGCAGGCTGTGAAGTACCGAGAGCAAAAGGTGAAATTGCTGTGTCGATGATATCAACACCTGCCTCAACTGCCTTAAGGTAAGTCATTGAAGCCACACCTGAAGTATAGTGAGTATGAAGCTGGATAGGAAGCTTTGTATTCTCTTTAAGAGTCTTTACAAGCTCAGCTGCCTTGTAAGGAACGAGAAGACCTGCCATATCCTTGATACAGATTGAATCTGC
>JAGDCK010000222.1 GCA_017958585.1 Lachnospiraceae bacterium | reverse complement strand
TTGCTGGAGATACGGAGGGCATGACAGATTATGTGTGCAGCCTTCTGGAAAAGACCATAAGTACCTTTGACAGTCTGGAGGGCTTCTATCACGGTTTCTTTTTGTCTTTGTTGTATGGAGTACCGGGCTATACAGTGCAATCCAACAGGGAAGAGGGTAATGGTCGTCCGGATATAATTCTCTATCCCAACAGACCAAAGGATCCGGCTATCATATTTGAGGTAAAGAAGAGAAAGAAGTTTAACGAGATGCAGGACGGCATAGAGGAGGCTTTCACACAGATCAGGGATCAAAAATACGAGGAAGGCATCTTAGACGACGGCTACATAGGCAGCATATCCTACGGGGTGTGTTTCTGTAAAAAAACCTGCATCATTGAAAAGTATTTATCGTCTTGATCATAATGCCGTCAATATGGAAAAACAGGTAGAAAGATGCCCAAATTGAGAATCTTCAAAAGGAGGTTGCTTTTCTTCGGACGCAGCACATAGGCAGCCGCTCCTGCTAAAGATCCTAATATGATGAAGATAATGCCGAAAACCTTATAGGTTCCGTTAGTGACCGGATTGATAACAGGCTCGCCGTTCACTAACATGTAATTTAACACTTCTTTTGTACCTTCTTTTACGACATCGGCTTTTTCATAGGATTTGCGCGAGGTGTAGCTGTATTCTTTTCCGTTGATAGTATACTTATAATCCACGCGCAGCTCGTATTTGATGGAATCCTCAGAGATCCCTTTCTTTCGCATGTCTTCCTCTTGAGACGGGCTTAAGTTTCTGCTGACACGGCTTACGGATACGATATCGGCTTCAACGCTCTGGATATCACTTCGCTCGACATTTCCGAAAAAGGCACCGTACACGATCAAACATATTCCTATGATCAGAAATATCAGCATTCCGATGATCGAGGTTCTGCAGGTTGACGGCAGGTTTTTCCATTTGTTCTTTTTCTTTTTGCTCATATGATCCTCCATGGGGATGTATTTTCAAATCATTCTACCTTTTTTGATTTTTATTTGCAAAGAAAAATGTTAAATGTTCAGAAGTTATTATACATAGACGGTTTTGTTTCATTACTTAAAGGCGGGTTCACACACATGAAGGGAGTGCAAATTGTGCTTACCGAGCAAGGGGTCATAACTTAGATGCGGATAATAAAGTAAGCACGCTGAGCAATAGGCTTTGGGCACACCTGTAGGTATGATACAGCTACAAAACATTCATGCGTTTATTCTGGTAGTTACAAAAAATATCTGTAGCATTATCCCTGTTTTAGTGATAAAATACGGATAGTTTTTTTGAAAAAAAGATACTGAGAGGGAACATACAGATGGCAGTCGAGATCAAAGAGCGTCTTGGTTTTATACTTACACAACAGGGATTCGTGTTGGACAAACAGGACGACATAACTGATAAAGAGATCAAAAAATGGGCAAAGAGATTTGCTGAAGACAAATACCTTGCTTTGTACGATATGGGCTTTTTACAGAAACCGGTTTGGCTTGATGCGGCAGGCGGCTTTCTTTACCGTGTGACGGATGCGTTTCAGAAGAATCTGATGAGACAGACTGACTTAGAGCTTCAGCGAAATCGCCTTGATATGACGCCTGATGAGGATACGATCGAAGACCTGTACACATCAGTCCCCTTTGTACCCGGAGCAGAATATGTAGACAAAAGCTGGATAACAGAGCTTTTTGACAGGCTTTTGGAAATATACAAAAAAGAGATCAAGGCGTATGAGGGAACAGTGTCTCTCTACCTGGCGGAAAAGAGTCAAAAGCTTAAAATGCCGGAGCGCATTTTTTTTCATCTGGTGGAGAATACGGAGGAGGATTATCCGTTTGCATTTCTTGCAACTTATTCCACAAAGGTTAAGGGAAACCGCATAGAGCATAAGCCGCTGCAATATGCTCTGACTGAGTATCGCGGAAACAGAGAAAAGCTTATGGCACTGCTTTCGTGCCTAAACAAAGCGACAGCAGTTTCTCCGATGATCGATGGTTTTGTAAAAAGCGGAGAGATGTTTCATCCACTCAGGCTTACGGCGGAGGAGGCTTATGTTTTTCTAAAAGATGTGCCAAAGATCGAGGAGAGCGGGATTTTGTGCCGCATTCCGAACTGGTGGAAAAAGAAGGCGGCATCGGTTTCCATGCAGCTTAAGCTCGGTGAGAAAAAACCGAGTATGTTTGGAATGGAAGGGTTGGTGAGCATGTGCCCCGAGCTGTCTGTGGACGGAGTGGCCTTATCCGAAAAAGATATTAATCAGCTTCTTTCCATGACAGAAGGGCTGGCATATCTCAAAGGAAAATGGATAGAGGTCGATCATGAGCGACTCAATGCGATAATCACAGCAATGGAGGGTAGGAAAGGGGAAATCACTCTGCTTGAAGCCATCCGGATGCAGATGAAGCAGGAGGAAAAAGAAAACGATCCTGATGGTCAGGTAGTGATAAGCAACGGTAAATGGCTGTCGGGGCTGCTTTCGGACATGAGAAATCCGGGCGATATGAAAAATATCACGGTGCCGAAGAGCTTTAAGGCGACCTTACGCCCGTATCAGGAAAATGGCTACAAGTGGCTGAATTATATGAATAAGCTTGGCTTTGGTGCATGTCTGGCGGACGACATGGGCTTGGGAAAGACTGTTCAGGTACTGGCTTTTTTGGAAAAGCTGCGCAAAGAAAAGAAGAATGCAAAAGTTTTGCTTGTAGTACCTGCATCTCTGGTCGGAAACTGGAAAAAAGAGGCTGAGAAATTTGCGCCTTCAATGCCTGTTTCGATAATGCACGGACCGGGTGCCGCAAAGTCTCCCCTGCCGGACAGCTTTCTTACGATAACGACATATGGCATGACTTTGCGCATAGAGGCGTTGGAGGATATAGAGTGGGATGCGCTGATATTGGATGAAGCTCAGGCGATCAAGAATCCGGTATC
>JAGDCK010000221.1 GCA_017958585.1 Lachnospiraceae bacterium | reverse complement strand
CCGCGAACCCGTATCACCTCTTCTCGGAGGCCTTCAGAAGACAAACCATATGCTTGAGGTTCAGGCAGCTCAGGTGTACACCGGCCATCAGATCGACCTCTGTTACCTTATCCCTCTGTTCAAGGAAGTTCTCGACTTCCACACACATTGCAATGAGGGAAAAGACACTGTGGCTGACGTTGTAAGTGGTCGCACCATGGGCAACACTCTTGGCGGAATGGCAGCAGTAATAAACACAGGAAATGACATGAACTGGACCGGCGATGACCTGGCAGCAGCCAACACCTACGGATTCGGAAGATTGTCTTTTAACACAGATCTCACAGCTGAGGAGATAGCAAGAGAGTGGATCGCTCAGACGCTGAACCTCCCTAAGAAGGAAGAGGACATTCTCTGCAGCATGCTTCTTCGCTCAAGAGAGATCTACGAGAGATACACATCACCTCTTGGAATCGGCTGGATGGTAACTCCAAACGGCCACTACGGACCAAGCGTTGACGGCTATGAATACTCAAGATGGGGAACCTATCACAGAGCAGACCACCTCGGAATCGGTGTAGACAGGACAGACAAGGGAACAGGCTATGCTCAGCAGTACTACCCGGAAAATGCAAAGTTGTACAACGACCCCAATACCTGCCCGGAAGAACTTCTTTTATTCTTCCATCACATCCCTTACACATGGGAGCTTAAGACCGGAAAGACACTGATCCAGCACATCTACGACAGTCATTTCCAGGGTGAGGAAGAGGCAAGAGGTCTTGCAGCAGACTGGGACAGCTTAAAAGACGCAGTTCCCGAAGAAGTCTACAAAAGGGTAAAAGAAAGGTTCGACCTTCAGCTGGATAATGCCAGAGAGTGGAGAGATCAGGTGAACTCCTACTTCTTTAGAAAATGTGGCATCCCGGACGAAAAAGGCAGAACCATTTATTGACTTCCTTGGCGTCAGCCCACGCGGTTCGACAACTGATACTGCTTGGGCGACATGCCTATCTGCGTTGAGAAACGCCTTGAAAAGCTGGAATAATTGTTGTATCCCACCATGAAGCACACATCGTAGGGGGAATTATTTTCCAGCAATAATTTTTGTGCAAGAGCGATTTTTTTTGCATTAATGTAATGCTTTAAAGAGTCGCCGGTTGCTTCGCTGAAAGCGCGGCTCAAGTGGTCGCTGCTGTAGTGAAGCTCAGCAGACATGGTATTTATAGTGATCTCATCTGAGAGATGCGCATCGACATACTCCAGCACTTTTGCCACGGCAACGGGCATAGTGCTGCTTTTTTTCTGCGGAGGAACGTTCTCTGAGTACTTGCAGGTAAGAAGAAGGAACTCTGCAAGGTAGGCTTTCGCCAGAATACTGTGGCCGTAGCTCTCGCTGTGGAGGGCCTCCTCAAGGTTTTTTGCAACAGAAATAAACTTGGGGATCGACTCCTTTGGAATTCGCAGGTGATTCATGTTTGCAGAATTCGTGCTCCGAAAGAGCGTTGAAAAATCCGTCTCGGAATCGCCAAGGCTCTTTAAATACTCGTACTGGACGTTTATGACGATCCTCTCATAGCCGCTTACATCCTCCAGGTCAACGCCGTGGAATACCAGCGGACTGATAAAGAAAATGTCCCCGGGCTGCATCTTGAAAAGCTCGGGCTCCACCATCATATTTACATCCCCTTTTAAGAAAAGAACAACTTCATACCCGTCATGGTTGTGGACAGTACTGATGTCAGTGGGGTCAACACGGGCCTTTTTATGCTCGCAGATGATCTCGCTGTCGATGACGGTATACGGGAAGTTCAGACACTTTTTCATACCTCTCCTTTGCATGGGAAAAGCGGTTGTGCATTTTATATCGGAAAATGCAAAAAATATATGGTTTTTTGTGTATTTATATTAAAATCCCATGCCCTATGATTTATTTATAGCATTCAAATGGGGAAACATCAACAAGCAAAAGTGAAAAGCCAAGCCTGGTGGGGGTAAAAGTGTCAAAGATCAGTTTTGATAACAGGTTAATGTTCACTTACGAATCCAAGTCTTTTCCCGGAGTCAATAAGGTAGCAGCGCTGGTCAGGCAGGACCTGTACCTGGTAACAGGGTTTCATGCAGGTGAATACACAAAGGGATGTAAGTGCAAGAACCTGATAATCTACGGAACGGTCGATAAGAGCGATTACCTTGATGAACTTGAAGAAAAGGGACTCATAGACCTGGATGAAGTAAGAGGCAAGTGGGAAGTCTACAGCTTTCAGGTGATAGATGCGCCCATGGATGGTGTTGATCACGCAGTGGTCATAGCCGGCAGCGATAAGCGCGGAACCATCTACGGACTCTTCCACCTCTCAGAGCTTCTCGGGGTATCACCGCTTGTTAACTGGAATCATGTATTACCCAAAAAGAAGAAAAACGCCTCCTTAACAGATGCAGTAAATATGGTAAGCAAAGAGCCATCTGTTAAATACAGAGGATTCTTTATAAATGATGAATGGCCCGCCTTTGGAAACTGGGCCACAGAGCACTTCGGCGGAATAAACGCCAAATGTTACGAGAGAGTTTTCGAACTTCTCCTTCGCCTTAAGGGCAACTACCTATGGCCTGCCATGTGGGCATCGAACTTCAGCATGGACGGACCGGGACTTGAGAGTGCAAGACTTGCAGATGAGTACGGAGTGGTGATGAGCACTTCCCACCACGAGCCCTGCATGAGAAGCGGAGAGGAGTACAGGCTCCTTCGAGGAGAAAACTCAATATACGGAGATGCCTGGGACTTCAGGACAAACAGAGAAGGAATCATCCGTTTTTG
>JAGDCK010000220.1 GCA_017958585.1 Lachnospiraceae bacterium | reverse complement strand
GGACTACAGTCCTTATCCGGAGGTGTGCTGCAGTAAGGGATTGTGGGCCTTATCCGGGGGTGTGCTGCAGCAGATCAGATGCAACAATTGGAAAATTCAAACTCTCTAATTTCCGCAAATTTCCCCGCAATTACACTCTTTATTGTGTTAGAATGTAAGATAGAAAAAAAGTTTTGATTACGGGGATACCATGGGAAAATTTGAAGATCAGGATTTAGATGAAAAAAGGCTTCAGAGAAGATTAAGAAGAAAAAGAAGCCAGTTAATCGCATATATTGTTTTGGCAGTTCTTTTGATTGCTGTTGTGAGCGGCGCGGCTTTTGGCGTTCATTTCCTCAGGGGATTTCTTAAGGGAGGCGGCGTAGCTAAGGTCGATGCGGCACAGGAAGCTTCCAGTGAGGCCTCCAGCGAGGAGATAGTCATTGAGACTCCGGAGGAGGAAGAGCCGCCCCAGGAGATGACAGACGAGGATCTCCTGACGCAGATCGTTGATACATGTATTTCGGAGATGCCCCTTGAGGATAAGGTGGCAGGTCTTTTCATAGTTACTCCGGAGCAGCTGACAGGTGTTGAGACTGCAGTCAAGGCAGGAAGCGGCACTCAGGATGCTCTGGCTAAATACGCAGTTGGCGGCATCACCTACAAGACCAAGAATATCAAATCTGAGGACCAGGTGACAGATATGCTGGCGGCAACTGCTTCTATGAGTAAGTATCCCATTTTTACAATTGTGGCAGAGGAGGGTACCGTCAAATCCGGTTTATCTGCGGCCATCGATGTTATCGATGCTCCCGAGATCACTGATGTTGAGACTGCCAAGCAGGCAGGACAGCAGATCAGTAACGAGCTGTACAAATGCGGATTTAACCTTGACCTTGCTCCTTACGTTGAGCTATCAGAGGAGAATCATTTCGGAGCGGATCTGGATGAGGCCACAAACCGCATGACTGCATTTATGATGGGACTTACGGAGTATGGCGTTAACTGCTGTATGTATTCTTTCCCTGCAGCGGGGGATACAGCTTCAGGCGAGGCAGTTCTTGAATATACAAAAGAGGACCTGCAGACCACCTATTATGTGCCCTTTAAAAATGCCATTGACGGCGATAACGCATCAGCCATCATGGTGGGCAATGTATCACTGCCAAACGTTGTAAATGACAACACACCGGCTTCCTGTTCAAGTGTAATGATCACGGACGAACTCAGGAACAACCTTGGCTACAATGGAATCGTCATTTCAGGACCGTTAAATGATAAGGCTGTAACAGCCAAGTATGCACCTGACCAGGCTGCAATATCAGCCATCAAGGCAGGAGCTGATATGCTGTATCTGTGTGATGACTTTGAGGCGGCATACAACGGACTTCTGGAGGCTGTCAGAACAGGAGAGATCTCCGAGGAGAGAATAAATGAATCACTGGATCGCATTTACAGAGTTAAATATGCGGACAGAGTTGATGAGATAACACAGTAAAAAAGTAATGGAACAGGCCCTGTGGTCTGTTCCATTTTTTTGCATAAATCATTTACTTTGAATTATTTGATCAATCACGAGGCTTCATGTAGAAGTTACCCATGATCTCTTCTGTACGAACTGAGTTGATGAATGCGTTTTTATCAACTTCTTTGATCTTGGGGATCAGCTTTCTGGTATCCGAAGCACTTACAATGGAATAGACGATCTTTTTATTCTTGTGGGCATAAGAGCCCTCGCCATCAATAAGTGTTGCGCCGTGTCCGCAGGTTGCGTAGATAAGGGAGCATACTCTGTCGGGCATATCGGTGATGATAAAAAGTGTTCTCTGCTGATAGGTCCTGTAGAGAATGTGCAGCGCCTGAGTTGAAACATACTGGAAGATCATGGAGTACAGCGCTTTGTCCCAACCAAAGAGAATACCTGCGATTGTCAGGATCACCACGTTGAAAACCAGAATATAGGGGAATGCGTCGATTCCTTTTTTCTGAGAGAGGAAGATGGAAATAAAGTCTGTTCCTCCGCTGGTGGCGTCCACCTTAAGGCACATGGTGATGGCCACGGCATTGACGATACCGCCGAATACTGCAATGAGCAGCGGGTCCTGGGTGACTGAGAAATCAGGCAGGATATCGACGAATACACCGTTGAAAAATACCATTATCATTGAAAATAAAGTAAATTTCTTACCGATATACCTGTAGCCGATGTAGACCGGAATCGAATTCAGCAGCACGTTGACCGGTGTGTAGTAAATGTTGATGCCAAGGTAGGTCTGGCAGATACGCTGAATAATGATGGTAAGTCCCTGGGCACCGCCTGGGTACAGGCCGCCGTCATTAAGCAGGTATTTGATATTCATACCCAGAAGAAGAGCGGCCAGGAGAACTACGATCAACCTGAACAGATCTCTTCTGAACATGGATCCTAAATCGTTTTTAGTCGTGGGCATAATATTCCTCGCAAATTAAATAATCATTTAACTTAAGTATACAATAAAGCTTTGAATGACAAAAGGGGTTGCCATAAAGGTCGAAATT
>JAGDCK010000025.1 GCA_017958585.1 Lachnospiraceae bacterium | reverse complement strand
CAGATTTTTCAAGGACATTTTGGTTGATAACAGTTTAGAACCACAGGATGTTTTGTTTGTAGGAGATTCTATATCAGATGACATCTTGGGCCCTAAGGATTTGGGAATCAAAACCGTATGGATTGATAGAAAGTGTTGCGGCGGTGATCACGGACAAGACTACACTATTTCGGATCTTACGGATTTATTGCCGATTTGTGTAGTGGACGTATGATAAAGCTGACCTTTGCGTGATTAGTTCAACAGTCTTATTTCCCAGGAATCCGCAGAGCAGGCCTATGAATATTCCGCCGATTATGTCCGTGGGGAAATGTACGTAGAGGTACAGGCGGGAGTAGCTTAAGACAATGCCCATTATAAGTACAAATATCTCAAGCCCCAAAAGCTTTTTGCCCTCTTTGAAAAACAGTATCCCGAAAAATATTGTAAACGCCGTTGCCGCATGTCCCGAAGGAAATGAATATTCCGAGGGAGTTTTGATCAGAAGAGTGATGTCCGGATTTTCAAAAAATGGTCTGGGTCTGGCAAACAGGTTCTTTAATATGATATTGCAGATAAACAGGTCGTATACAAGGGCGATGGCCAGGACGGATCCCATTTTTCTGGTCACAGGTATAGCGATAAGGACAAGTGTAAATACTATCCAAAATATTCCTGCGTCACCGAGGTGAGTGAAAGCGGACATGAATCTGTCCATTAGAGGGGTTCTTAAGGTCTGGATGAAATCCAGCACAGAAATTTCAAATGCGGTCATGATAAGTTGTTTCCTTTGTATTTTCGTTATATCAATTATTATACAATAAAAATACGCAGAAAAAAATCTGCCGATATGACTATTTTTTAGATAATATAAACCCGACAGTTAAACTGCCGGGTTTAAAAATACTTAAAAGTAACATTAAATTGTATTAGTTTGTGTAAAAGATCTGTGCGAGAGGAGAATCGCTGGAGAGGATTATTGTCTTGTTGTCGCCTGTCATGGAAGCTTTTGCAGCATCAAGACTTCTAACGAATGAATAGAACTCTGTTCTTGATTCATCGGCATAAGCTTCTGAGAGGATCCTCATGTATTCTGCTTCGCCCTCAGCCTCTAAAATCTCCGCTTCCTTCTTTGCCTCAGAGATCATGACATTTACTTCCTTGTCTGTGGTATTCATGATCTTTTTAGCCTCGGAATCACCTTCTGCGGTATAGGTTGCTGCGATATTGTCACGCTCGGAGATCATACGCTCATATACAGCAGCCTTGTTGTCGCTTGGAAGATCCAGCTGTTTGATCTCAAAGGCTAAAAGCTCTATTCCGTACTGATCCAGAGTATTTCCGATGTTAGAAACGATGGCCTGGGAGAGTTTTCCGTCACGGCCGCTTATGACATCATCCTGTTTGGTGCTTGATATCACGTTCTTTGTAGAGTTGTAGATTATTGTATCAAGTCTTCTCTCAGCATTTGAAATGGAGGAGTTAAGTGTCTTTGCAAATTTCAAAGGATCGTTAATTCTCCAAAGGATAAAGCTGTTGCAGATCATGGTCTTTTTGTCGGAAGTGATTACATCCGAAGCTGAGAGGTCGTAGAGAAGAGTTTCCTTTGGAAGGGTCTCTGCGGTCTGCACAAAGGGTGTCTTAAATGAGATTCCCGCTTCGGGGATAACGTGATCGATCTTACCGAATTCCCTTATAAGAGTGTATTCATTTTCATATGTGATAACTATTGATGAAAATCCTACGATCGCAAGGGCGATGAGGAGGATTATCAAAAAAGTACGTCTTGCTGTTTTCATATTTTTCCCTGCCTTTCTACAGATTATTGAGCGCTTGAATCATCACTTGTCACAAATGATTCCAGTGGATAGATGGTCTGCATATTGCTGTCACCTGACTCGATGACCACCTTCAGTGAAGGAAGCACATCCTCCATTGTCTCGTAGAACATACGCTTTCTGGTGATGGTGGGATTCTTTACATATTCTGAATACATTGCGTTAAATCTTGCCACCTGAGCGGTTGCTTCATTTATTCTCTGAGCTTTTGTGGCTTCCGCATCCTTTATGATCTCATCGGACTTTGCCTCGGCACCCGGAAGCTGCTCGTTGCGGTATTTGTTTGCGTTGTTAAGGGCTGTTTCCTTGCCCTGTTTTGCGGTTTCAACTGCCTTGAAGGCTTCCATTACCTCGTCTGTGGGAGGCTCTGCATCCTGGATGGTGATGTTTACGAGCTGGAGTCCCAGGTCCTGTGCATCCATCTGTGATATGATCTTTTCCTTGATGGCTGCCTGAATCTGGTTCTTGCCGGTGGTGAGCACCTCATCTACAGGGTAGCTGCCAACCACGCTTCTGATGCAGCTCTGGGAAATGTTCTTTAATATCTCCACGGGATTTTTGGAAGCGTAAACGGCTTTTACGGGATCGGAAAATCTGTACTCCACGAAGAAGTCAACGTTTACAAAATTAAAATCCGATGTGATCATGAGGCTTTCATCGGGAATGTAATTTGAATACTCATCGTAACCGATGGAGAAGCCCTGAATGGTGGTATTTACTTTCCTTACGCTCTGAATGAAGGGGAGCTTAAAGTGAAGACCTGAGTCTGTGATTGACTTTGCCTGTCCCAGTGTTACAAGCACTGCGGATTCCTGCTCGTTTACCTGGTAGGTACAATTGAAAATAAGTACAAGAGCGATCAGGCATACT
>JAGDCK010000219.1 GCA_017958585.1 Lachnospiraceae bacterium | reverse complement strand
GCATTGTCTCGGTGAGAGACTTTGACGGCTATCCTATGGGAAAAGGCTTCATCAACCAAAACTCCACCATCAGGATCAGAATGCTGACAAGACAGCAGGATGTGGATATCAACGAAGATTTTTTGAAGATGCGTGTAAAAAACGCCTGGGAATACAGAAAGACCGTGATGCAGTCGGAAGCAGATCTGAGGGCCTGCAGGGTCATATTCGGAGAAGCGGATTTCCTGCCGGGACTGGTGGTTGACAGATACGAGGATGTGCTTGTGGTGGAATGCCTGGCTCTTGGTATGGACCTGTTAAAAGAGACCGTCCTAAAGGCGTTGGTGGAATTCTTGGAAAGCGACGGAGTCACCATCAGAGGGATCTACGAGCGTTCTGACGCACCTGTCAGAAAAAAAGAGGGAATGAATCCATTTAAAGGTTTTCTCTATGCAAAGGATGGTCCTCATGACGAGGGATTCTTTAACTATGCAGAGTTTGACACAAATGTGGAGATTGTTGAAAACGGTGTCCACTATATGGTGGACGTGGTAAACGGTCAAAAGACAGGATTTTTCCTGGATCAAAAATATAACCGCCTTGCGATGCAGAGGATCTGCAAAGGAAAAAAAGTTTTGGACTGCTTTACCCACATGGGAACTTTTGCCTTAAACGCAGGCCTTGCAGGGGCAAGCGACGTGACAGGCCTTGACATCTCTGAGTTTGCAGTGTCCCAGGCAAATGCGAATGCGAAGCTTAATCACCTGGAGGATAGAGTGCACTTTAGATGTGCAAATGTGCTGGATGAGCTTCCGAAGCTTAATGAAGCCGGAGAAAAATATGACGTGGTCATCCTGGATCCGCCGGCATTTACAAAATCCAGAGAGGCCACAAAGAACGCAATCAAAGGCTACAGAGAGATAAATATCAAAGGTCTTAAGCTGGTAAAGGACGGAGGATATTTTGCATCCTGCTCATGCTCACATTTTATGACACAGGAGCTTATGTTCCAGACCATATCCCAGGCTGCAAAAAGCGCCCACAAGCGCCTCAGGCAGATCGAGTTCAGGACTCAGGCCTGCGACCACCCAATTCTGTGGAGCGCGGACGAAAGCTACTATTTAAAGTTCTATATTTTCCAGGTTTGTGAGGAGAAGTAGGTGCGTACAAATACCTGAAATGTGCGGTTTTAGAGACAATGTCAGTATAGGACTTAAAAGCAAAAGTATCGTAACTTATCGTTTTTTCTCGTAACTTGATGGTAAAAAGTGGTAAGAATTATGGTATGGCAAGTGGTAAACACTTAGAATGTTACAAATGGTAAGATAGTCGGGGACAGAATCGGCGCAGTTCATCGAATACACTCAGAAAGGCAATATAGATATGAGGACGGACAATATCAAAAGACTCGCACATGACATCATCGATCGGTGCGCTATGGAATGCGATTATATAGAATACAAAAAATCTGCCGATATCAAGGACGGAATCCTTAAAACTGCTTGTGCATTTGCAAATAACTATATGAACAGGGAGATTGGCCTCATTTTCGTTGGAATTGAAGAAGTTGATGATGCAGAAACAGGAAAGAAAGCTATCCCACTCAGACCAATTTCAGGTATAGATGAAGCTCGCATTGAGACAACAGAGAATTCAATCAAATCACTTCTTTCGCATATACATCCGAAGCCTGTATACCACTTGCTTCAGGATAAGATTGATGACAGATACTATATCATCGTTGCAATAGAACCTGGAAATGATGGCCCTTACGAAACCGATATCAAGGCGGAAAGGGATAAAAAGATTAACCTTAAAGCAGGTCGATATATCAGAACCAACAGAGATAGCCATACTCCTAACAAACGCGAGGAATTTGAGCTACTCAAGAAGTTTGCTGACTTTCATTTCACGTCTGAACTTAATGAGACTGCAACACTTGATGATTTGAATTATGAATACATGAAGGAATACCTTGTCCGCACAAACGCAGCAGAGGATGTCCGCGCTCTTTCCAAATTGGATATGGCGAGAGCGATGAATCTTGTCGATTTTAGTGAATATGGCGGATACCGGGCTAAGAATTTTGCAGTATTGATGTTTGCCGATCATCCCGAAAATTTTATTCCGTATGCATATGTTGAAGTAATACGCGAAGTGTCCGGTACCGACAAGATGGAATCCAAGAGTTTTAAAGGCCCCGTTTGGATACAGGCGCAACAGATTCGTGACTACTTTGAATCGGCTATCATGGCATCGTACACAATTAGAGAAGCCGATAAATCGGGCGCACGTAGAATTTTCAATTGGCCACAGGCAATGTTCGAGGAATTGTCTACCAACTGTATTTTGCATAAGGAGTACTCAAGAAAACAGTATGTGGGTATCTATGTTTATAAGGATCATTTATCATTTATAAATCATAATCGCCCTGTTCCACCAGTAACTATCGCTGATTTAAATGATCGGGATGTTTTTGATGATCGACAGTATTTAAACGACGAACTGAAGGACATGTTTTTCAAGCTGGATTTGATCCAGTCGTATGGCTCCGGCATCCGCCGTGCCAAGAAGGCTATGAAAGATAACGGGTCGCCGGCT
>JAGDCK010000218.1 GCA_017958585.1 Lachnospiraceae bacterium | reverse complement strand
ATGTGCGCAGAGTGCGCATCCATAGCGGAGCGCTTTTTACTTTATAGGAATGCGAAGCAATTTCCTATAAAGTAAAAAAAAGGCCAAAGGAAAATTCCTTTGACGTTTCTTTGGGTTGGGCTGTTAAATTAATTAACAAGAGCAGCTGGTAGGGGAATCGAACCCCTGTTTTCGCCGTGAGAGGGCGACGTCTTAACCGCTTGACCAACCAGCCATCATCTCTGTCGCTTCAAGTTGTGTACCTCAGCGACAAGTGATATGTTAACTCATTTGAAAACAAATTGCAAGCATTTTTTTCAAAATTAATACAATTTTTTATAAGTATTTTATTCCACGATATTACAACATATCTTAAAAGCAGCTGAAAGCCTTATTTTTCAAGGCTTTCAGCCGTTTTGTCCGTTTCTTTTCCCGAGTCACAAAATGCCTCACTCAGTATCCGCACTCACACAAATTGTAAACGTACTCATATATTTGTGGTTATCAATATTTTTAAACAAAGTCAAAAATACTGATCTGGTTGGACTCAGGAATATCTCCCAGAATACCCAGCTCCTGAAGAAGATCTGCCACGGTTTTTGAAACCTTGCTTCTCTCCCTGAAGTCATCCTTTGACAAAAAGGGTCCGCCCTTTACGGCTTCCACTATGGAATCCGCAGCCGCTTCTCCCACGCCGTCTATACTGTTAAGGGAAGGCATCAGTCTGTTATTTATGATCTGGAAGTTACGGGAATGAACTTTTGTCAGGTCAATGGGTTCAAATTCATAACCTCTTGCATACATCTCCTGCACTATTCTCATATCACCGTATTGAGCTTCCTCCTTGTTTGAAAGAGGTTCTGCATCGGCCTCCTTGTTGTCAACGGCTTCCATTCTCTTTTTGAGTTCCTGCATGAGATTCTCAAGATGGGCCTTTCCTCTGCACATCTTTGCATAATCAAATGACTTTGCTCTTATGGAGAAAAATGCTCCGTAGTATGCCAGCGGGAAATTGATCTTACAATATGCAATTCTCCAGGCCATCATAACGTATGCCGCCGCATGGGCCTTGGGGAACATGTACTTTATCTTTTCACAGGACCAGATATACCAGTCAGGCACGTTGTGGGCGATCATATCCTCTTTCCACTCGGGCCACTTGTCGCATTTCTTGCCTGCCACCTTTCCCTTACGGACGTTTTCCATGATCTTAAATGACTCCTCACTCTCCACTCCCATGGAGATCAGATAAGTCATGATATCGTCACGGGTACAGATGGCGGTGGAAATCGTGGCCTTCCCGGAGAGGATCAGATCCTTTGCATTTCCGAGCCATACGTCGGTACCGTGAGCAAGTCCTGCGATACGCACCAGATCCGAAAAGGCCTTTGGCTGCGTATCGATAAGCATCTGCATGGCAAAATCCGTACCAAACTCAGGGATTCCCAAAGCTCCGAGCTTCGTGCCTCCAATGTCTGCGGGGGTGATGCCCAAAGCTTCCGTACTCTGAAACAGGCTCATAACTCCCTTATCGTCAAGAGGGATTGTGGTTGGATCCATTCCCGTCAGATCCTGGAGCATCCTGATCATGGTGGGATCATCGTGTCCCAGTATATCAAGCTTTAACAGGTTGTGGTCGAT
>JAGDCK010000217.1 GCA_017958585.1 Lachnospiraceae bacterium | reverse complement strand
TTTTCCCCTTGCACTGTCATAATAATCCCTGAGATATTCCACATCCGGATCGATGTCTACACCTTTTGAAAGATAGAGTTCACAGTTTCCTTTAATGCAGACGATGTCGCTGTCTTTTAACATTTCCAGACACTGAATCTCTTCATTACCCCTTTGAAAAATATCTCCCAAAAACACAATTTTGTCGGGTTTCTTCTCCCTTATCTGTTCAAATGCTGCTTTAAGTGCTTGTAAGTTTCCATGTATATCCGAAAACACTGCAATTCTCATGGCCATTCTTCCCCCTGCAAGTTATCTTTAGATCAGTTATCTTATCATAAATTAAATGCCGGGAAACCGCAACCCGCACATTAACACAATCAATCCATACATGATTTTATGGATACTGTAAATTCTCTTGAATGTCCATAAATTACAGTAGATCTCTCTATGCAAGCAACGAGGATTTTTGCCGGATTACCGTAAATTTCCATGGTTTTAAAAAATTACAGTATTCCACATGATTTTTCAAATCCAAGTGCATATCGGTAGATGCTTCAGCCGGGATCAAAAAGTATTTGGAACTTTACGGATTATGATGGCGCTGCCACCTGACAAATTGAAAACAGCTTGAGTAGCAAAAAAGGACCCCCATACCGTTTCCGGTATGGGAGCCCTTTTGACTGATCATTTTTTCCCTGCCGGGTGTTTGTCCCTGACAGTTTCATTTGTCTTCGATCATCCCTCGATGGCGATGTATTTCTTTTCCTCAGCTTTAGGCTGCTCTTCCTTCTTGGGAATGGTGAGATTCAAGATACCGTTCTCGAACTTAGCCTTAATATCTTCCTCGGTGATATTCTCGCCGACATAGAAGCTTCTCTGGCAGTTTCCTGAGTATCTCTCACGTCTGATGTACCTGCCGTGCTCGTCCTTTTCATCATTGTCCTTTGTGGTCTGTGCACTGATGATGAGGTATCCGTCCTTTAATTCAGCGTTCACATCCTCTTTCCTGTATCCGGGAAGCTCGATCGCAAGATCAAATCCGGTCTCGTGCTCTTTGATATCTGTCTTCATGAGTTTGGAGAATGTTGAAGTTGTGGCAGGTGCAAAGTTTCTTGCAGGCTCTACAAAGTCATCAAATAAATCATCAAAAAAGTTATTTGTTAAAATACTGGGCATCAACATAATCAATTCCTCCTTTATTTCTCAGACATTTTTGTCTGTAGTGTATGTGTTAATTGTCCGGCATCCGGGAACCATTTCCCTTTGCTTGATTATGTTATAGCACCTTATTAGCACTCAGTCAAGGTGAGTGCTAATAACTTTTCATAAAGTAATTATAAAAAAAAGATTAACCGGACTCATGTCGCCACAAGTCCGGTCAAATTACAGTCATTCACTCGTTCTATACAAATATTTACATATCATTCCTTGATGGAATCGCTCACAGGAACGGTCTCGTCAAAAATGGTCTCATAGACTTCAAAATCACGCTCGATCGCCGCTCTCTCCGATTCAGCCACATGTCTTGCGCCCATGCTCACGAAAATGCCAAGTAAAATAATAACAGCGGCTGTCAGTGCGAATGCAATGTATAAAACAAGACGTTTGTTTTCACTGTTTATCATAGGCACCTCCTTGTCATCTGAAACTCAGCACTCCTTATATTATTATTTTCGTACTTTTTGAAAGAATTTTATATGGTACTTAATTACCATTTATCCCTTCCGTACCTTTATAAGTAAGAGTGAACCTTCTCCAACAGAGATACGGGCAGTCTCACCCGGCAGGACCTCATTGCTGACCCCATACTGGTAATCGCTTTTGATCTCGCCGTCACTGAGCCCGTACTTTGCTCCTGACACATTTATATGCCTTGCGGTACCGGTAATATTTATCAATGAAAAAAACGGATACACACCACTCTCCACGCCGGCCTTGTCTATGACCTCAAGTTCACAGTACTCATCGGCGATGACACCCTTTGCGCCTCTCTCAAAGAGCCATTGAAGCATATATACATTGCAAAGAGTGTGATCGATCCTTCGCCCCGTTGCCCCGAAGATCAGAAAATCCCTGTAGCCTCTGTTATAAGCTTCCTTTACGGCATAAAAAGAATCCGTATCATCCTTTATCCTGGGAAGCTTAATCAGCTCCTTGTACCTGCCTTTTTCGGGCTCCTTGTGTGAATCAAAATCTCCGACACACAGATCCGGGATCATCCCGAGCCTCTCCATATGGATAAGGCCGCTGTCGCAGCATATCAGAAAGTCATCTTTTGTAATGGTGCTTTTTACATATTCATAATCATTAATGTCTGAACCGGCAAATATTACGCATCTCATACTCATTTTCTTACGGGCAAAAGACTCCTTTGTCCTAAAAAGTTAAACACTATCAGATATTTGAAAAAGCCTCGATAAGCTGAGCGACTGTAAGTTTTTTCTTTTCTTCACCGCTTACATCCATAACGACTTTTCCGTCCTCAACCATTATCAGCCTGTTTCCGAAATTGATAGCATCCTTCATATTGTGGGTGATCATCATGGTGGTAAGGTTATTCTTTTTTACCACCTTGTCGGAGATCTCAAGCACCTTTGCGGCGGTCTTTGGGTCAAGAGCCGCTGTATGCTCATCGAGAAGCAATAGCTGAGGTTTCTTAAGCGTTGCCATCAAAAGAGTAAGGGCCTGACGCTGTCCTCCGGATAAAAGTCCGACTTTTGTGGTCATTCTGTCCTCAAGTCCAAGCTCCAATATCTTTAACATCTCATGGTATTTTTCATACTCGTCCTTGGTGATTCCCCACTTTAAGCCTCTTTTGTCACCTCTTCTTGCCGCAAGAGCAAGATTCTCCACTATCTGCATTGTGGGCGCTGTACCCATCATGGGATCCTGGAATACACGTCCGAGGTATTTTGCCCTCTTGTGCTCTGCAAGACCTGTAAGGTCTGTTCCGTCCAGTATTATGGAACCTGCATCCACAGGGAATGTACCTGCTATGGCATTTAAAAGTGTGGATTTTCCGGCACCGTTTCCACCGATCACCGTCACGAAATCACCGTCATTTAATGTAAGATCAAGACCGTTAAGAGCAACTCTCTCGTTTACTGTCCCGGGATTGAAGGTTTTATATATGGAATTTACCTGTAACATTTATTTTACCTCCTTTTTTGCTCCGGCCTTTTTGGCATCAAGCATACCCTTCCAGTAAGGTATGGACAAAAAGATTGCCACGAGGATCGCAGTTAACATCTTTAAGTCGTTGGTGTTAAGTCCAAGCTGTAATACGATCTGAAGCACGATATAGTAAATAACTGCACCGAGAACCACCGCAAGCATCTTCAGGAAGAAGTTTCTGAATACCTTTCCAAAGAGCACCTCTCCGATGATAACTGCGGCAAGACCGATAACGATGGCGCCTCGTCCCATATTGACATCCGCCGAACCCTGGTACTGTGCAAGAATGGCACCGCTCATGGCCACAAGACCGTTTGAGAGCATAAGTCCCAGAACCGTGTTAAATTTGGTATTGATACCCTGAGCTCTGGCCATGTTCTGATTGGTACCTGTGGCGCGGATGGCACTTCCAAGCTCTGTTCCGAAAAACAGATATAAGAGTATCATCAGTATCAAAAGCATCACTGTCAAAAGCACCAGAGGGTTAAAGATCGAAATATCTCTGACATATCTCTGTGATGCCAAAAGACTGTATTTATCTACGCTCACAGCCTGGTTTGACTTACTCTCCATAATTCTGAGGTTTATGGAATAAAGTGAAAGCTGTGTGAGGATTCCCGCAAGGATGGGGGGAATACCGCATTTTGTGATAAAAAGTCCGGTCACAAGTCCTGCGATCACACCGGAAGCCACAGCACACAAAAGAGCAAGCCAGGGATTTAACCCCAGTCTGATGAGCATAACACAGGTAGCTCCACCTGTAGCAAGGGATCCGTCCACAGTCAGATCCGCAATATCCAAAATCCTGAAGGTAACATAAACACCTATGGCCATGATACCCCACACAAGTCCCTGAGCTATCGCTCCGGGGAGTGCGCTGAACAATGCACCCAATAAATTCATAAAACAATCCTCTCTTTAATTAAACTTTTACAAACCGCAAAGACGAACCACGGAATATCCGCGCTTCGTCTTAGGCGTTTTCATTATTCGAATCGGTAAAATCTTATTAGCTGTTGAAAACTACTCTAATACTTCATATCCCTCTACAGGTGTAAGTCCGTACTGCTCTGCAAGCTCTGCATTGTAATACTTTGTAACGGGAGCATATTCGATAGGCATCTCTGAAATATCAGCTTCGCCTGTAAGAACCTTTGCTGCCATCTTTCCTGTAGTATATCCAAGATCATAATAGCTGATTGAAAGTGTTGCGATACCGCATCCCTTGCAGATACCTGCCTCGCCTGCGATAACGGGAACCTTTGCGGGAACTACCACATTTGCGATAGCCTCTGTGTTTGAAGCTGCTGTGTTATCTGTGGGAATATAGATAACATCTGATGTCTCGCAAGCCTTGTTTGTAACGCTTGTTACATCATTTGAATCTGTGAATGCATAAGCTGTTGCATTTACGCCAAGGTCAGCCAAAGCCTTTGTGATCTCATTTACCTGATATACGCTGTTAGCCTCAGCTGAGCAATAGATGATTCCAACTTCCTTTGTGTCGGGGAACCACTCAAGGATCATTGCAGCCTGCTCGTCAAGAGGAGCAAGGTCGCTGGTACCTGATACATTTCCGCCAACAGTTCCTGTAAATGTGGCATCGTCAAGGTCAAGAGCAACAGAGTAAGCTGTGATAGCTGTACCGAGTACGGGGATCTCATTTGTAGCTGATGTAGCAGCTGTGAGAGCGCCTGTTGCATTTGCAAGGATCAGATCCACGTTCTTTGATACAAATCCGTTTACGATAGTGGAGCAGTTTACAGAGTCGCCTGAAGCATTCTGCTCGTCAAAAGTTACTTTCTCCTCTCCAAGTTCTGCTACCAGAGCATCCTTGAATCCCTGTGTTGCCGCATCCAGGGCCTCATGCTGAACAAGCTGGCAGATACCTACTGTATATCCGTCACTTGAAGCAGAGCCACATGATGTAAGGCCAAATGTCATTGCGACTGCCATCATAAGTGATATCAATTTCTTTTTCATGATAATTTCTCCCTTAAAACTAATTTCACAACTCCAACGCTTTAAACCGTTAAAGTAATCAACATAAGCACTATATCACTCTTCTTTTTTTTAGTCAATAAAATATGTAACGTAAATATCAAAAAAATGTTATAATCTTTCAATGAGAAAAATGAGGTAAATACGATGATAATAGACTTCCACACACATACATTCCCCACAGCCATAGCTAAAAAAGCCATAGACAGCCTCTCTGAATCTGCCGATATGAACGCTTATCTGGACGGCAGTGAAAGCGCGCTCAAAGCATCAATGGATGAAGCCATGATAGACAGATCCATGGTAATGCCGGTAGCCACCGCACCATCCCAGACAGAAAAGATAAACAGAAATGTATTCCTCATAAATGAACGTATGGACGAAACGGGAATCGAATCCTTTGGTGCGATCCACCCTGAAAACCCGGATTACAGAACGATAATAAAAGAACTGGCAAAAGAGAATGTCCGGGGTATAAAGATCCATCCCGTTTTTCAGAATGTCTATTTCGATGACATAAGATATAAGAGAATAATAGACTGTGCCTGCGAGCATAACATGATCATCATGACCCATGCCGGATATGATATAGGATTTCCCGGAGATTACAGGTCCGGTGTTACCCATATTCTCCCCGTTATACAGCAATTAAAGCCCGAAAAGCTTATCCTGGCTCATATGGGTGGATGGGATGAATGGAAAAACGTGCTTGATATGATAGCGGGACTTGATGTATACCTGGACACTTCTTTTTCTGTCACAAAGCTTAAGAAAAAAAGCGGGGAGATTGAGACCATGCTTCATCCCGATCTGTTTAAAGAAATAGTCAATAAACACGGTGCAGACCATATTCTTTTTGGAAGTGACTCTCCCTGGGCATCTCAAAAAGAGGCCGTGGAAACCGTAAAGAAAATAATTGAGGACAGCTCCATAGCAGAAAAAATACTCGGTCAAAACGCCACCCGTCTTCTTGGTGGTATTTAATGCCAAAAAACTAAAAAAGCCTTCAACCATGATGAAACACGCTTCACAAGTTTCATCCGTTTTTCTCTGAACACTCAGACAGCCGCATATAACCGCTGCTCATTACAGTCTATTTCGCGTTTTCTCGCAAATTAACCGTAATAGAATTCTTCCGGTTTGCGTCATTTCAACTCCATTACAGTCTTTTTCGTCATTTATTGAAAAAAACTGTAAGCCAAATTTCGGGCTTACAGTTTTTTGGAATTTTCCGTTAAAATAACTGTAAAAAATTTTTACCATTTTGTTTGATCACCGTTTCTTTACAGTCTTTTCCGGTTTTTCCTACAAAATAACTGTAATCGCATTTTTGCCGTTACGGTTATTTTTGTACTTATGCGAAATTAGACTGTAGGGTAACTGTAAAGGTGGATTTGGGCCTACAGTTTTTTTAGTGGCTTCTAGCAAATAAACTGTAAAGCACTTTGCCGCTTTTTTTCGATTACAGTCTTTTTCACGCTTTTTGAAAAAAAGACTGAAATAAGACGCTGACGAAACACGCTTCACGAGTTTTATCCCCTGATCAGCAGTCTCCAAATGTCCGACTGAGCAAGCGGACAGCTACTTGGCTCGTTGCCATAGCGAAAAAACGGGTATAAACCCGGTTTAAAAGCCGCATATAACAACACTCAATCTTTCATAAACGCATCAATGAGTCTGACGCCTGCTGCCATCTATTTTATCATGGAAAGATTTTCCCTCATATAGTTTTCGAGGCCTTCGATCTCTTCATCGGAAAACCCTGTGGACGACTTTATCATGCAGGCCGGTATCACGCCTT
>JAGDCK010000216.1 GCA_017958585.1 Lachnospiraceae bacterium | reverse complement strand
TATTCATGTCAGCCATTCTGTTCCACAGCCTGTAGTAGGAACCCTCTTTTTTCAGGAGTTCTTCGTGGGTTCCCTCCTCCTCGATGCCGTTCTTTCCAAGGACTATGATCCTGTCGGCATCCTTTACGGTGGTCAGCCTGTGGGCTATAGTGATGGTGGTTCTGCCCTTTGCAAGATCCTGTAAACTCTTTGTCACCAATATCTCGCTCTCATTATCAAGGGCGGATGTGGCCTCATCCAGGATCAGGATCTTTGGATTCTTCAGAAACACTCTTGCTATGGATATCCTCTGTTTCTGTCCTCCGGAAAGCTTAACGCCCCTCTCCCCGATGTAGGTATAAATTCCGTTTTCGTAATCTTTTATAAATTCATCGGCACCTGCAAGGCGAGCCGCCTCCATGACTTCCTCATCGGTGGCTCCCGGTCTTCCGTAGGCTATGTTGTCCTTTATTGTACCGCTGAAAAGATACACATCCTGCTGGACCATACCGATGGCGCTTCGAAGGCTCTTTAATGTCACTTTTTTAATATTGGTATCATCGATCGAGATTTCCCCTGAGGTCAGATCGTAGAATCTGGGGATCAGATTGCAGATGGTGGTCTTTCCACCGCCCGATGCACCCACGATAGCCAGGTTTTCGCCGGTTTTTACCTCCAGATTAAAGTCCTTTAATACTTTGTTGTGATCATCGGGATATTCAAAGCACACATTCTTAAACGAAATGCTTCCGTTTGTCACATTAAGTTCACCTGCACCGGGTTCATCCTCTATATCGATTGGTGTATCTATGATCTCGCAGAAACGCTCAATTCCTGTCATTCCTCGCTGGAACTGCTCCGTAAATTCCACAATACGGCGGATGGTCTGGATAAGCGTGGACACGTAGAGAACGTAAGCCACCAGGTCTCCTGCTTCAATACGACCATTTATCAAAAACAGGCTTCCTGCCACGATCACCACAGTATACATGAGACCGTCAAAGAGTCTGGTGGATGTGCCAAAGGTTGCCATGGCATAGTAGAAATGCTTCTTTATCCTCTGGAATTCCACATTTCCTTCTTCGAATTTTCTCTTTTCCTCATCCTCTGCGGTGAAAGCCTTAACCACGCGCTCACCCAACAGACTGTCCTCTATAGCCGCATTTAACTCACCTATCTGAAATCTCTGAGCCTTCTGAGTGGCTCTCAGCCAGTGATTTATCTTGGCGCTCACAAAGATCATAAGCGGGATGCAGGCAAATATCATAAGCGTCAAAAGAAATGATGCGTCCGCAAGTATCACAAAACTTACCACGATCTTGATACCGGCGATGAAAAACTCCTCCGGACAGTGATGAGCAAACTCCGTCACATCAAAGAGGTCGTTTGTGATCCTGCCCATGATCTGACCTATTTTGTGATTGCTGTAATACGATCCGCTAAGCCTCTGCAAATGATCGAAGGCATCCCTTCGCATATCCGTCTCAATATAGACACCCATTATGTGTCCCTGGGACTGCATAAAGAAGTTTGCCCCTGCGTCTATAAGTCTGAGGGTTACGTAGATAAGCGCCATTTTCAGGATTATCCCCTCTGTGAGAGGGGCCGCATTTCCAAGAGCCGAATTTGTGACTCTTCTCATGATCATGGGAAGCACGATGTCACAAAGAGTCGTCAAGGATGCAAATACGAGATCCAATATCATTAAATGTCTGTATTTTTTTATATATGGAAAAAAGCGTTTTAACAGAGTTTTCGCGCTGTAAGTCTGTTTTCCTTTTTCCTCCGCAAAGGCCTTATTCATGTCTGAACCCAACTTTCTTATTCTGCTTAATCTTTATGTCTTATCTTAAAAATATATTTTTTAAATACTTTTTCTAAATACTTTTTCTAAAATCCTGTTTTAAAAATCCTGTCCGGACTCCGCCGCCATCTTTTCTATATAGGGCGCGGGGTCCACAGCCATCTTTGCCATGATGTCAAAGGATTCCAGCAAAAGCCTCTCGTTGTTGAAGCGGTTTTTGTCATCCCTGTCCATGTAGGCTTTGAAATGATCCACCTGCCATGCAACTATATCAGGGATAGTGAAGCCTTCAACGCCGTACTGGCCAAGGAACGTATTGTAATCATGAAAATATGAGAATTCCTGAAGCACTCCGCTGTTAGAGGCTATTCTCTCCCATATGTTCTCACACTCATCCTCAGATATACCGCCTGCTTCACCAAGCTTATATACATAATCTCTTAAAAGGCCAAGCGCCTTTTTTAACATTTCTTCCTGCGTCATATTTTGATCTCCTTTATATCCATTACCGGGACTTGATTGATTTTTTCAAACTTTTTTCAAACTTTTTTCAAATTATTTTTCGTCCATTTATTGCTGTAGCCATTGTCCCTATAGCCCTTGTTTTTGGCCTGGTCGATCACCAAACTGTAACCGCCCGTTTTTAAACTGTTTAGAACTATTTATAACCTTGCAAAACCCCCGGAAATACTTCTAAAAATCGAGCAGGCTGACTCCTACTCGATTTCAACTCTGTTTCACACCTCAAGGCAAAGCCTTTCGGTGTTCTACAGTCGCCTAAGTCCACCTCGCAAGCGAGCTTGCGGGTGGGACTTAGGCTCGTTGTTACACAAATAAGGCCATGCCGAACCGGCACGGCCTTTTCACTGCCAAACAAAACGACATTCCTTTAATATAGTAGCATATCAGAGATTTCCAAACAATAAAATTCTTCCTGTCTTACCTGTGTTTGGGCATAGATACATCATTGCCATACTACAGCTAAAGCTGATCCGAATTGATGGATTTGATTTTAGTCAATCCGAATGCTTATGTGCTCATAACGAAGTTCACCTTCATTTGCTTCGATCAGCAAGTATGAAGGATCATCCAATCCGGAAGCAGAAACAGAAACCACATTTCCTTTCACGAAATTCCGGTGACAGTGACCTATCACGACCAGCTCATATCTTTTTATATCTTCGC